>JAKSHW010000272.1 GCA_024399195.1 archaeon
CCCCCTTGCGGAGGGTATGGTGTCCGTGTATTTCGAACCGGCTTTGGAATGTCAGGACCCCTATGAAGGTAACAATTTCTCCGTCCTGACCTTCACCGGAAGGTACGAGAACGTGTCGACCAACTCATCGAGCGTCGTCGGTGTCGCACGCGACCCGAGGATAACAGGTTCCGACACGGTCGAATACATCGGCAAACCTATAGTGTTCGGATTCGATATCCTGGACAACTGTGTGTTCATGGGTCTCGTATGTGATGGAAAGGCCCTTGTGTACGATGAGGACTACTACGTCGACGGGGACAAGAGGGAGATAACCCTGGACTCCGTCTGGCTCGACGGTCTGTACCGCGATACGAAGATCGACGTGCATTTCGGTTGCGGACCGCAGAGGACCGACGTGTCCGTGCCTTTCACCGTGAAGGTGAGCAAGAAGGTGGACGTCGTGTGGACGGTGCCCTCCGATCGCGCCTACATTCCCGAAACGTTCGAGGAATCCGACGGGTGCTATCTCCTCAAGAAGGAGTACTCCGTGGGCCAGACCCCGGTAATGAAGGTCCCCGTCGTCGGGCTTCCCTATGAGGTGGACGGAAACGTCGTCTACCACTACGAGTTCGCGGGATGGTCCGTGGACGGGGGTGAGACCGTCGGAGGCCTCGTACGCGTTTCCAAGGACGACATAGGTTCCACCGTGGTCTTCACGGCGGTCTTCGACAAAGTCTACGACACGTTCGACGTTACATGGTATATCGACAGATCCACCGTGTTCGTCCAGACCCTGACCTACTGTGAACGTACCGAGAAAGGCGACGACGGACGGACCGTCATCGTGTACGGGGCGCCCGTCGAGAGGTCCCCCGTCGGGGACGATGCGATCGAAGGTTGGGTATACGACGTCTCGGGGATCCCCACCTTCGTCTCTTTCGGTCCTGGAACGTCCTTGTTCGTATACGGTCCGACGACCTTCGATGCATACCTGTGCGAGCACCAGGGCAAGATCGTCAAGGTTCCCGGCATACCTCCCACCTGTGTGGACAAAGGAGTGAAGGAGCATTACGAATGCAGCATGTGTCATGCCCTGTTCGAGGACGAACTCGGGGCCCACCCTGTGGAACTGTCCGATCTCATACTGCCTGAAACCGGTCATATCCTTGTTATAGACCCTGCTGTGGCGGCGACCTGTACCGACACCGGACTCACCGAAGGGGCCCATTGTTCGGTATGCGGTTTGGTGCTCGTGGAGCAGAAAACGGTCCCGACCATCCCGCACACCCCTTCCAATGCCGTAATAGAGAACTATGTCGAACCGACGTTGGACAACGACGGTTCGTACGACCTGGTGGTGCGCTGTGCAGTGTGCGGAATTATACTGTCCTCCGTTCACGTGACATTGGAGTGCATAAAAGGGGCCTGCGGCGATGGGGTTTACTGGGTGTTGTGGGAGGACGGCAGACTCGTTATCTCCGGAACCGGACCTATGTCCGAATACCCCGATGGGGCCCCATGGCGCTCCTACCGCAGCTCCATAACCGCGGTAGAGGTCCGGGAAGGGGTCACATACCTGTGCGAGGACGCGTTCTACAAATATCCTAACGTCTGCAGACTGTCCC
>JAKSHW010000273.1 GCA_024399195.1 archaeon
AGGTTGCGGTACATCTGCAGGTACTCGTAGGTGTTCCTGGAAGGGAAGTACGGACGTGAGCAGAAAAGGACCATCGTGAACTCCTTGCCGTCGAAGAACTCCTTTTCCGGGATGCCGTACATGTCCAAAAGCAGTTTTTTCGATCCCTCGTCCATGGATTTCAGATGTTTTTCGAGGTTGAACACGGTTCCTTTGGGGGTTTCCGCATGGTCGTCGTCGGAGAACACGACCTGTTTCACCAGGGGGTTGTGGTGGGTGACATCCAGCTGGAGCTTGTGGTACGCCTCTTTGCAACGGGGGTCTGGAGAACGGCGGGGGTAGGATGTGACCCTTCCGTTCATGTCCCACAGCGTGACCTCCCTGTTCTTCGAGAAAACGTAGAAGTCGAACGCGTTGTGGTTGTCGTAGGAGGAATGGATCTCGTCGAAGTCGTCCAGGGACAGGGACAGTTTTGCAAGCTCTCCGTCGAAGAACTCGGTCGTCGCGTCAAGGATCTCCTGCCTGGTAGAATAGTTGACGAACCTGCTGTCGAAATACGTTATCACAGGTCCGATGGTCTTCAGGTATCCGTTATCGACCACGAAGTCCACAGTACTGTCGCTGGTCCCTCCGCGTTCGAAAAGGAAAACCGCCTCGTCCGTGCATCTGTTAACCAGTCTGTGCACGATGTACTTGAAAAGGTATCCGTAATGTCCGAAATGGTATAGGATGCGACGAGGCTTTCCCTGCATGTCGTCCATATCCGATTAATCGTATATGGGTTTTGTTTGGTCGTGCCGACGGTGTAGGCGAGTGGTGCCGTTTTGGGGTCGGACGATCTTCCTTTCCGTTTAGGGACTATGTACTGATAGGGGACCTATAGGAATTCTGGTGGGAACCCTTGAATAGTAGTATAGTGATTATTATCTATGTGGACGTATATGGGCTTGTATGAATCCATTTGTATCCATCACCGCGTTCACGAGGCATCTTCTGGAAGGAAACGTTCCGGGCATGGAACTATGTCTCGGAAACATGGTTTCTGAGACCTTCAATGCGGAGGACCTTGGAAAAGAGACCAGCTATCTGGCGTTCATGGCAGGTCTGCTTGCGTCCGCCGCAGGCCGTTACCGCACCGTCTCGGACCACGAGTCGGGTGACGGATACCATGACATCCTCATGGAATGCATGTACGGGGACACGCCCCATGTGGTCATAGAGGTGAATAAGGTCATGGAAGGCCAGGACGCGAACAAGGTCGCAGAGAGGGCCCTGAAACAGATCCTCGACAGGGGGTACTACCGCGACCTTAACGGCCCGGTTCTGCTCTACGGCATCGCTTTCGATGGTAAAATCCCCGTCATCGCCTTGGAGAAGATCGATTGTCCTTGAACTATGGTCCATCTGTCTGACATAGATTCACTGCGGGCGAAGGGATGTTAGGAAATCACATTTTGGAGTACTGTCCCGTTCCGAATGGTTTTGTTATCATAGGCGGTGTAGTGTTACGCAACAAGGTCCCTATCATCATCTCAAGGTCGGTAGTATGGGGCCGTCGATGTCTGTATATCCAGTCAAATCATCTATCGGTAACCTATACGTGACTAACTGT
>JAKSHW010000274.1 GCA_024399195.1 archaeon
ATCCCCTCGCCTCGTTGTAACGAAAGGAACACATTGTGCAGATGTACTGTACCATACACCCGAATCGACAAGGAGGTATATCGTCCTTGTCAGGTCACAGACCGTGTACGGTGACGGAGGTTGCATACCGTATTATTGTCAGCATGCACCTCCTCCGGAGTGGGTTCGCGGGACTTCTTCGGAGGTCTCTCCCCTTTTATACGGGCCTTCGTGAAGTTCCCTCTGTTCTCCACGTCCTTGGGTGTCTCTCTGGTCTTGCTTACGCTGGCATATGGCTTTTTATGTTTGACTGCTTTGGACAAAACGCCGTCCCTCCTCCGGGATGGCCATTCCCCACCTGTTTGGTAGACTGAAGGGGAATGCTCCCGTTTCCTACATACCGACGAATGGAACATCGATCGAAACATAGATCCCATATCGAACGTCATCTGATCTTCCAATATCCTCTGGTTCCCCCTACCCTCTCGAGGAGTCCTCTGGATTTCAGAAGGGAGATGTGATTGGAGACCGTAGGGCGTGACACGCCGAGTTCTTCCGAAACACGTTCCATACTGATCTTAGGATTCGTTTTTAGAATCAGCAATATCGATTCATCCAGTTCATCACCCTTGGCAATGAACACCGACTCGTCATTGCTACGGTTTTCCGACAGGAACCTTGAACCATGGACAAGGTCCAACTCCACGGAGGTACGCTGTAAACCCACATCCTCCGATACCTTCGGTACACCGCCGAAGGTCTTTTTCCAGGTATCGAAAATGAAATTTATCCCTACCCCTGCACGTTCGGACATACCTATCAACGAGAACATCTTGGCGATCACCGCATTACGTGGATCGCTTTCCCCACCATTCTTCGCTATATCCAAAGGTATACGGAACAATCCCGAGTTGGTCATCACTATCATCTTAGGATATTTCTCGATCTTGACCACAAGATTTCCAGGATAATCGGCATGGATCAGACAGTTCAGAAGACATTCCCTTATCGCTTTATGCGTGTCCGTGTCCATGATACGGTGCATGTCCCTGTCGATTTCCAGAGGTTGGTCCACATCCGAGCCTATCCGGGCACGTACGGTTGAGAAAAAGTTGTACACATTACCGACCCAGAGCCCGTCCCCTGTGACCTTGCGATATATCCATGAAGTGTTCTTCAACGGACATTCCATGTAATCCAGTTTGAAACGAGGGAAATACGAGTAGATGACCTCTTCTTTTCCGAACATGAGCAGTCCGGCCACGGTAAGCTCCTCGGTGGAATGGCCTATGACCCCGATCTTCCTTGCGAAATCCTTGTCATCGACCTTGTTCCACATGTGGTCCGGCTGTACCACCCTCATCTCGTTACGGAAAGAATGTAATGTATCTATATCGATATCATCGAAGGATGACTTTTCCAGACAGGTAGAATCATAGGACATGGGGTTCTGATCCCTCAACATGGATGCGATCTCAGGCATAGTGCAATGGTAGTCCTCTTTCCCGTTACGTTTGAACGTCCCGGTCTCCAGTATTCTACAATAGATCGGACGTAAGAAACGGTTTGCACGGGGCACCGCTATCTCGATCACATCCTTTCCTTCGAACT
>JAKSHW010000275.1 GCA_024399195.1 archaeon
GGTTCTATCGGGTTTGATACGGGTGAGTAGTCAAATTGACACCTTGAGCTGACCCTTTCTGAACAGACACATGTCGATCAGATTCTCGACCTTGCGATATCCGTATGCAGCCGATTTGATCTTCTTGTAGCTGTTGTTCAACCCCTCTGCGACACCGTTTGAGATCCTGTGGGAGAACCAGCGGAGGATGTCGTTGAGACGTTTCATCAAACGTCTCGACACATCGATCATCTCGGGGATGTGGGAACCTCTGACATGGTTGTACCAGGAGAAGAATGCGGAGCGGGCAGCTTTCTTGTCCGGTCTGTCGAAGATACGACAGAACTCTTCCTTGAGGTCGAAGGCCAGGGCCAGGTCCGGATTGAGCATCCGGATCTGCTCCATACGTTCCTTATGGACATCACTCTGATTGGCCTCCCGATGTAGAACGGTGTACTTGACGTTCTTCGGATATTCCAGCTCCTTCTTCCTGAGCTCACGATTTGTGCGCTTGCGCACATAATCGAGAGCTTCGTTGACGGATTTCGTGAGATGGAAATGGTCGATGATGATCTTGGCCTTGGGGAAACATTCCGAAACCCCGGATTTGTAGGCGACGGACATGTCCGCACTGACATACGTGATGTTCTTTGGATCACCCCCTTTGGATTCGAGCCATTCACACACCTTTCTGACAGATCCGATGTCGTGACCTTCCACGCCCGCAATCATCCTGTGGTCCTGGTCTGCCACCATCGTGATGTAGTTATGGCCATGCGTACTCTGGATCTCATCGATGAACAGGGTGTGGACCTTGGACAGGTCCTGGTTTTCCAGACCTTCCTCGACCGCGTTGTCCAGAATATCGAAAACGGTGTCCTTCCCTATGCCGCATCCGCTGGATGCGGCAGAGACCGTCTCCTCCGACAGGAGGGAAAGTGTATCGAGTTTCAGCAACTTGGTGTATGTATGGTTGAACACCACGAGAGGACACCTTGCCGTCGGATACCGACGGCAATGGGGACAGAACAGTTGAGGCACCCTGATGCAGACCTCCGAACGCATTCCGGAAAAGGAGGATGTCTTGTAGCAATGACTGGAATAGCCCTTGATAGAAGACAGGGCATTGCAGTGCGGACACAGATGGCGCAGCCCGGATCTCATGGAGATGAATATGCGCATACTTCCGCGGTCGATGGAACGGAGCAGATCGGTGGAAGTGGAGAACAACGGATCATCTGGATGATCATCTGAAAGGATCGGAATGTTTCCGAGATCAACGGAAATGGACTCGCAGCACCAACGCCGTTCATCAAGTCTGAGAATCTTGAGGATGGCTTTGTCGACAGGCAGGGCAAATGATTTATCGAGTGATTGTTGTACCAAGAAATGCAGCCTCTTTGTTGTGAACGAACTATAGATGTGCTGCAACCTTTTATCCAATTCGTAAAGACGGATTCTTCCTCGGGGGGCTACCGAACGGCCCCCCTCGTCGAATCCTATTTAACATGGGGACAGGGCCCTACCCGCCTGTATCAAGGGAGTATTGCAAGGTAGTTTTTGTGGGACCAAACTAAAGACCCACCCGTATCAGATTCGAAAGAGGC
>JAKSHW010000276.1 GCA_024399195.1 archaeon
CCGTTAAGGAACACATAAAGGTGTTCGGACCTGACAGGATTGATAAAGAACCTGAACTCGACACCGTCATAGAACATATGGTATTTTCCGGCACCGATGGTATCGTCGATATCATCGAATCCTATCTCCACATAGTCGGTCGTTACCAGATCGGTGCTCAGGACGTTGTTCTTCCTTGCAGAATGGATCTTTGAAATGAAGTCTTTGTAGTCCTTCTTGAATGTTATGCCCTTGAAGGAATCCATACGCTTCGAATCCTGCATAGAACGTCAATCCAGATACACTATTAAATAGGACAGGGTCAGATCTTTTTGGAGGACAGGTATTCTTCGATCCTTTCCGAGAATGAACGGTATCTCCTGCCGAACATCTTGACAAGGTATCTCAAAGCTTCCCTGCTACCCTCGTCGGAAGCCTCTTTCAACAGGACGAACGCCTTCTCGAGGTCCTTCTCGACATGGTCTCCTTTCTCGTACATGATGGCAAGACGGTACTTGGAACGTCTGTCACCATCATAATCGGATAACGATCTCAGTGCTATGACCTCGTGGCTCAGATGTGATTGGGCGAACCACATCTCGTTGAGAAGAAGGGCCGTGTGTTGGGAACGGGGATCGTCCCAATCCTCCACCACATCGCGTATGAAGGGGAACGTCTGTGGAAACTCGTAGGAACTGTGGTAGCTCCATTCCCCCGCCTTGGAAAGAAGGCTCTCCCCCTGGAATATCCAGACCTTTATGTTGTCCTTTCCGCTCAGACCGTAGCGTAAGGGAATCCCCGTACCAGACATAGCATCCTTCAGATGCAGGAGGTCCTTTTTCGACAAGGCGTTCACGATGAACAGATGTCTGCTTCTGCTGTTGGACAAGGCTGTGGAGAAATCGTTCCTGTATGCCACTTCGGGCGAGTCCAATGAACCTGCGGTCTCCTCGAGCCTGGCCGCGAACGGGGGCATCTCCCTCAGGTCGAACTGAGGATTTATAGATACCGAAGTGCATCCTGGGATGTAGGTCGAGATGTAAAATGCCGCGGTTCCCCCCCCCGAGCTGCCATATAGCACTATCTTGTCGGCGGAGAAACCATAGGAACCGGCGATTTTCATGATGAATTCGGCCAGTTCTTTACGGAGATCGACCTCTTTTGTACCGAAATACCAACCTATCGGCATAGGATACATCAACACCATAGGGTCCATGATCGCCAGGGTGAACCCGTTGGCGTTCCATGACCACCTGGAATAGTAGTCCTTCTCGGAACCCATTCCGTTCAGGAAAACATACATGTATTCCGATTCCGAAGGATTGAGGAAGAACCTGTATTTGAACCCGTTACGGTCCATTTCGTACTTTCCTCTGGACATTGACCCGTCGATGTCATCGAACCCTATTTCGGTATATGGGGACTTTATGACGGCCTTATCCAGAATGAAGTTCTTCCTTGCGGCGTTGATGTCGGATATGAACCGGTTATAATCGGAACCGTACTCTATATTCTCGAACGGATCGTTCCTGCCCATATCGCCCATATTACCGTCAAGCCTCTATGGACTATAAAAAAA
>JAKSHW010000277.1 GCA_024399195.1 archaeon
TCCACATTGGTGTTGAGGACACCTGCCATAGGCAGTTTTGAAATGATCTCGAACATCTCCTCGATGGACTTCTGAGCGGACTCCTGCCATCCCTTGATAGCGATCTTTCCGTCCTTTACGTCCATTCCGAGGACGAGCTTTCCAGGGAACCTGTTGGCCATCTCCTCGAGCCATGCGACATCGGTCACGGCCTTGGTACCTACGACGACACGGTCCACGCCTGCATCGACGTATTTGGCGATCTGTTCGGCGGAACGGATACCTCCTCCGACCTCACAGGGCACACCGCACTCGCGGATGATCCTGCAGAACACATCGGAGTTGTCCTCCTTTCCGAATGCCGCATCGAGGTCTACGAGATGGAGGTATTTCGCTCCCTTTCCGACCCAGTCCATGGCGGTCTCGAAAGGATCGGGAAGGATCACCTGCTGGCTTCCAGGCATACCTCCGACGAGCTGTACGACCTTATGGTCGAGGACATCGACGGCGGGAATGACTATCATGCACGGTCCTCCGCATATGCGACGAAGTTCTTCAGGAACTTCTGACCGGAGACGGAGCTCTTCTCGGGGTGGAACTGTGTTGCCACAAGGTTCCTGCACCTCATGAAGGTGGCGAACTCGAACCCCTCATACTCGGTGGTACCTTTTACCGCGGTCTCGTCAGCAGGGTCGAAATGATAGGAATGGGCGAAGTAGAAGTGCTTGTCCTCGATGCCTTCCATCATGGGGTCATCGGACCTTACGATGTTCCAACCCATATGGGGGACGGTACGGGACTTGAGCTTCCTGACGTATCCGTCGAACATGCAGAGTCCGGGGGAGGTCCCTTCCTCACTGCCTTCGAACTGGATGTGGGCCCCGATACAGATACCGAGGGCGGGAACTCCGGCGTCCATACGTTCCTTGATGACCGCACGGTAGGGAAGGAGGCTGGCGACGGTGGAATCGAACGCACCCACGCCGGGGAATACGAGGCACTTGGCATCGGCGAGCTTGGACATGTCGGTGACGACCTCTACCTCTGCACCGGCGAGCTCAAGGGATTTCTTGAGGGAGTGAAGGTTTCCGACACCGTAGTCGGCCATGGTCATCTTCATCTCTTTTCCTCCGCAAGGACGTCCTCGATGGCATCGGTCATGATCTTGTTGAGCTCCTCGGTACCGACGGTGGGCCTGACGCAGTTCTCGGTCCTCTTCTTGGATCCGAAGTCACGGATGAGGACGTTCCTCTTCTTCAATCCCTCGACGAGTTTCGCGTGGTCGATGGGGGCCTTGGCGAGGATGAAGTTCGCATCGGAGGGATAGGGTTCGAAACCGAGCGACCTGAGCTTGGCGGAGAGTTTGGGCCTCTGGTCTGCGACCATGTCCACGCTCCTCTTGATGAAGTCCTGGTCCTTGACCGCCGCGATCGCGGCACCCTCGGACACGGAGTTGAGGGAGTAGGGGACTTTCACGGAGTTCAGCATCTCGGCGACCTTCAGGTTGGAGGCCATGTATCCGATCCTGAGGTTGGCCATGGCATAGGCCTTGGAGAAGGTCTTGCAGACGATCA
>JAKSHW010000278.1 GCA_024399195.1 archaeon
GCCACAGATCGAAACGATGGATGAGGGGTTGTCCCCTCTCCATCTTCATTTTTATCCTTAACTCCTCAAAATGGGGAGTAGGTTTCCCATTTTGATTGTTTTGTAAAAATCCTACAGATACTGGCAAGTTCATTGGATGAGTCCAAGGTTTTTTATATTATATTCCCTATATGGAATCATGGGATTCACTGTCGAACAATGGGCCAAGGACTGGTTGAAGGAACAACGCGAGAAGGGGGAGAAATGCCTCGAGATCAAAGTGTCCAACAACAAACACTACGTCTACAGGTCCACGACCAGATACGACCGTGCCACGAAGAAGGCCCGTAAGGTATCCGAATACCTCGGAACATTGGATCCCACCGAGGGTTTCGTCAAGAAGAAAAAGAACAACAGCACCCATGAGAGGTTCAGGACCATCCGTGAGACGGGGCCGCTGAGGCTCCTCGACAAGGTCGGAGGGGATATGGTCGGACCTCTCCAGAGACGTTTTCCGGGACAATGGGAACGCATCTACGCGATGGCCATGCTGATGGCCATCGATCCGGTACGCATGAAGAACGCCGCAGACCGTTGGGAAAAGTACGAACCGGTACGCGGTATGGGGCCCGCGATGTCCCCGAACTCCCTGAAGGACATGTATTCCACCGTCGGTGACGAAAGGGACGCGCAGCTGCTGTTCTTCAAGGACATGAGCAGGAACGTCGGTGAGATGGCGTTCGACCTGTCCGAGTTCTTCTCGACGAGCGGCGAGCTCTCCCTGGCCGAACCGGGAAGGAACCCGGAACACGACGACCGCAACCAGATAAACATCGCACTTTCGTGCGATGTGACAGGCGGGGAACCCCTGTATTCCAAAGCTCTGTTCGGAAGCGTACGCGATGTGAAGTCCCTGGTGTCGTGTATAAAGGAGATGAGGCACAGGGACGTGGTCCTCGTGGCGGACCGCGGTTTCTACTCGGAATCCAACCTGGAGATGCTGAAGTCGTCAGGGCTGGGTTTCGCCATCCCCGTCCGCCGCAACAGCGACTACTACAACCAGGTGTCCACGAACGAGTTCGACGCCTTCGTCTGGAGGGACAGGGTCATCCGTTTCGGGAAGAGGACACTGGACAACGGGAACACCATCTACCGTTTCCAAAACATGGAGATGTCCTCGAACGAGGAACAGAACTCGATGAAGAAGTACCTGGACGGGAAGATCACGCAGGATGAGTTCCTGCATCTGAAAGAACGTATGGGCCATATGGTCGTCGTATCCAACCTCGATAGGGAACCCGAATGGATCTACAGTCTTTACAAACGCAGGGACTCTGTCGAGAAGGACTTCCGCAGGATGTTCGAGGTGCTCGGGGCGGACTCGTTGGGCGTGTCGGATACCTCCACCGCCAGGGGGATGCTGTTCGTGCTGACCCTGGCCGTCAGGCTCAGGGTCAGGCTCAAGAACGCGATACAGAAGGCGGGGCTCGGATCCGACTACTCCGTTGACGACGTCCTTTTCACCTATTCCAAAGCCTATGC
>JAKSHW010000279.1 GCA_024399195.1 archaeon
TCGTGATGGCGTTCTTCGGATGCATACTGGTCACCGGGCTCGCGACCCAGACGCTGTCGTTCGACATGGCGGGATGCGCCTTTGCATTGGGTTCGGGCATATCCTACGCCGCCTACACCGTCGGTACGAAGCTGTTCCTCGACAGGGGGTACTCCGAGGGTACGACCCTGTTCTACATGTTCATGATCGGCACCGTTCTGTGCGTCCCGTTCGTCGATATGGGGGCCATGGTCGGGAGGTTCGATACCGGTTCCCTTCTGAACCTGGTGGCCATCGGGGTGTTCATGACCCTCGTCCCGTACGCATTGGTCGCATATGCGTTGAAGAAGGGAAATGCCGTGAAAGTCAACCTGCTGGGACTTCTCGAGGTCGTTTTCGCCGCATTGGTGGGATTCGTGTTCTACGGGGAGACCATCGCGGTGCTGAACCTGGTGGGCATGGGCCTGATAATGTTCTCCGTGGTGTATATGAACCTCGGTGAGGGAAACGGTGCCTGACCCGTGTCCGTCCGGCTTCTTTTCGATGGGCATAAATCCTAGATGTTCGGTCACGTGTCCTATGGCAAAGATCACGTTCTGCTATGACGCAGAAGGATTCCGTGTGGCCGACATGCATATCGTCGTCGGTGACAACCGTCTCACCGTGAAGGACGGACAGTCCGTGGAGACCGAGGTCCCCGCAGGCGAGTACCAGGTCATGTTCAAATCCAGTATCCGTTTCTCCAGGCTCAACCTCGTCGTGG
Organism: archaeon; assembly: GCA_024399195.1. GTDB lineage: Archaea > Thermoplasmatota > Thermoplasmata > Methanomassiliicoccales > Methanomethylophilaceae > Methanomethylophilus. The sequence goes on from JAKSHW010000279.1 coordinate 743, forward strand.
ACAAGGATATGACCGTACAGGTCGGATGGGACACCGAGTCCGGTGCACCTGTCGCTTCCGTGAAGGAGTGAACAAACCATTCAGGACCGACCAGGTCCTTTCTTTTCTTGGGCCGGTCCCGAGTGCAGATATGACAATGGATACATTCGATCGCATGGATGCGGATATCGGGATAAAACCCCCGTTGGACGTTTCGATGGACCCCGACGTTTTCCTTTCGTACTATTGGTTGAAAGAGGAACTCGTCGGTTTCTGCAGAAGGAACGGACTGTCTGTATCCGGAAGCAAGGCCGAGGTCACCGAGAGGATCCACAGGTTCTTTTCCACAGGAGAGGTCGTCGCCCCGTCGGTCAGAAAGACTGGCAGACGTGACGGACCCATCGCAATGGACGTCGAGATAGGCGACCGTTTCGTATGTACGGAGGAAAGGAGGGTCTTTTTCGAACAGCATATAGGTAAAGGGTTCCGTTTCAACGTCCCGTTCCAGAGATGGCTGAGGTCGCATCCCCGTTCCACATATGCGGAAGCCATTGCGGCCTACAGCGAAGTGCATGGTGACGGCACGATCGGACCGCAGTTTGAGTACCAGACCTACACCGGTGACTTCTTCGCCGACAATCCCGGCAGGTCATTGGAGGAGGCGACGGTCTGTTGGAGGTACAGGAGGTCCCTGCAGGGCACCCATCGTTATCAAAGGGAGGACCTCGCTGCATTGGAGGGTTCCAAACATCGATGGTTTTCATAATGGAGAGGTATTCCGATCTGTTCCGTCACATCC
>JAKSHW010000028.1 GCA_024399195.1 archaeon
GACGTTATACGGTACGTCGTCAGACCTTGTGTTGAGGTATTTTCAGAATCCGTGGGCCGATTGCCGTCAGATTGGTGTTTCCGCTCACTGGCACTAGTGGTTTTTGTTTGAAAACAGGTACAAGGGACGACCTTTGGGCCGCCCCTTAGGGGTTTAGACGCGTTTGATGTACCTGAGGTTGGGCTCGTAGGCGAGTCCACGGTCCATCAGGTAGCTGGTGATCTCTTCGAGCTCCATGCTGGAGATTCCTTCCTGCATCGCACGTGCTTCGAGATCTTCTCTGGGTGCACCCTTTCCTTCATCGAGCTCTTCGAGGAGTCTGAGGACGAGGTCTTCTTTCGAGGACTGGTCCATCGCCGAGGGTTCGGAAGATGTGCTCTTCACGATTCCGGGGCTGTCGGAATCGAAGTCCATCTCGTCGGGTATGTCGGTGGGGTCCTCCCCAAGTCCGAAGTCGATGTCTTGCGAGATGAGTTCCTTCAGTGCGTTCTGTATGGATCTGAGGAAGGATGACGAATCAGGCTGACCGTACCGTTCCAGTGCCAGGGGGATTCCTTTTGCAGCGGAATCGGAGAATCCGTTCTTGAGGAGATTGGCGGTGCTGTAGTCGGAGAGCATGAGCGCCCTCTGCATGTCCTTGAGCCTCTTCCAGGTGGATTTGGCGGCATCCAGGAGCCATTCGTTCTTGGTGTTCTCATCGATCACGACTATCCTTTCGGGACGGAGGGAGACATAGGTCCTGTCATCTCCCGCCTGGTAGGATTTCACCTTACCGACGATTGCCACGTAGTTGGGGGGTTCTATGGTGGCCATTGCAGCGAGGGCATCGGGCTGGTACCTGCCTACGTTGATGTAGACGTTGCCTGAGGCCACGTCCTGGATTCTCCCCCTCCACATGGGCTCCTCGTCGCTTCCCACGTTCTCCTTCTCGATGAGGGTACCTGCGATGAGGACCCTGTTGATGGGTACACCGAGACGGGATATCTGATAGGAAGGTGCCTTTTCCTCGGTGGGTGCGAGTTCGTAGGTGGCGGTGTTGATCTCGGAGGAGAAAACCCTCCATGCGGTCTCTCTGGGATTGTTCATATTGCATCCCTCACGTCTTCAAGGAGTTTCTCAGCCTCTGCGATCACGTCCACCTTGCAGATGGTAGTGAAACGGGAGCTCATCTGAGGTCCGTACTCATCGGTCATGACGTTACCTGTGACGGTGATCTTCTTGAGGAGGAGTACAGAGGTGATCTTGTTGGCCACGACGCCCATATCTCCTTTCTCTTTGGCCATCTCTATGGCCTGTTCAAGGGTGATTCCGGTGATCTTCTCCGTGTCTGCACGGTTGATTATGACACTGATGGCCCCGGTTCCGTCATCGACGGTGGTTTTGAGCCTAAGGTCCATGACAGGGTCGTCGACATGTCCGTGGAGGCCGCATTCGTCATTGAACAGTGATCTGTTGCACTGGGGGCATCTCTTGATGAGACCGCTTCCAGCCCTCAGGTCCACGATTGTTCCAGTAACGGAAATATCCAATCCTCCGCCGCCTCTTACGATCTGTTCCACGGTCTTTTCGGTGGATCCTTCCACGACTTCGCCCAGATCGATGTCGGTCTCGGTCACGGTGCTGTTGTCACCGATGTTGAGCTGGGGGATGCTCTTCCAGCTGCGTATGTACGCATTGCTGACTTCGATGGTCATTCCGTCCTTGAGTCCGAAATCCTTCCATGCAGTGAACTGTATCTTGCCGGTGCTGTCTGCGATGATTCCACCGAAGACGACCTTCTCCTCACCTTTGACGACGATCGTTCTGCTGTCTACACCGGAAAGGGTTCCGGTGACGTTGGCGTTACGTGTGTTTTCGGTGATGTCCCCGATGTTCATCTGTTGGGCTTCTACCCTGGGGACGTCCACAACGGCAGTGGGGTTAGGTACGACCGAACCGCTGTTGCCTATGTTGATGTTGGGTTGTTCGCGGAACATCTTCACATAGGCGTTCTTGAAGTCGTAGACCTCTCCTTTGTTGTAGTTTCCGCTGTCGCTCCAGATCGTGAACGGGACCGAACCGGTATCGTCACCGATGATTCCGCTGATGATCTGTTTCTCGATACCCTTGACGCTGATCATTTTCTTGTCGACGAAAAGGATCTTCGCGGTGACGGTGACACCGGTCTCGGTACCGGTGAGTTCTGCGATCTTTTTTACAACGGGCCCTCCGCTTACAAAAGTGGTGGAAGGTTTGGGGGCATTGAATTTTTTCAGAATACCGCTTTTGGAACTCTCGATACTGATCTTGAAAGTGTAGACGTATTTCTCGAGTTCTGAACGGAGTTTTTCTTCGGACACCGCACCATTGAGAGCTTCACTGAGCTCTTTGATATGGGGGGTCAGGTCTATTTTGGCAGGTTCTGTCATTTTAAGGCCTCTTAGTGTGGTATTGTGCTGAGGCAGGTGGTGCCTTTCGTATTTGGTCACGAATCTTCTTTAAGAAGATTCCCGACTGTGGGCTCTGATTGCAGTCTCACTATTTAACTTGGAATCACTACACTTAGATTTTGGTGGATGTGCCGATCTATACATTCATGTCTTTTTCAATGTGCTATATCCTTTCAAATAGTGTTTTTGGAAGTCTGGATATTCTACGTTTCTTTTGTTTTTTAGAGAACATTTATTTAAATGAACAGTATGAATTGGATATGGTTCCTAAGAAGAAGATCGATGAGATTTTGGACGGATACGATCCGAGCAAGATTACTATAGCGACATTATGCTCCCATTCGTCTCTCCAGATCTTCCACGGTGCACGTAAGATGGGGTTCAAGACCCTCGGTCTCGTCACCAAAAACAACGAACGTGTCTACGATGCGTTCCCTCTTGCAAAACCCGATGAGTTCATCTCTTATTCCGATTACGACGATATGATCAACCGCGTAGGCGAGCTTCAGGACCGTAACGTCGTCATCATCCCCCACGGTTCCTTTGTCGAGTACATGGGATCCAAAGCTTTCGAGAACTACGAGATTCCTTCCTACGGTAACCGTGCCGTTCTTTCCTGGGAGTCCGACAGGGTCCTTCAGAGGCAGTGGATCACCTCTGCAGGTGCACCTATGCCCCGTCTTATCACCGATGCCAGGGAGATCAAGGAACCCGTGATGGTGAAATACCACGGAGCCAAAGGAGGACGTGGATTCTTCATAGCCAAAGACTACCCCGAGTTCAAAATGGGCATTGACAACACCCAGCCCTACACGATCCAGGAATATTGTCTCGGAACTAGGTACTATCTCCACTTCTTCTACGATCCCCTGAAGACCGACGGATACAGGATCAAACAGGGAGGTTCTCTCGAACTTCTCTCCATCGACCGCCGTGACGAGTCCAACATCGATGAGCTGTACAAGCTCAGCAGCATCGAGGATGCGAAGAGGCACGGATTGTTCCCCTCCTTCGTCGTAACCGGTAACACCCCTGTGGTCATCCGCGAGTCCCTCCTGCCCAAGGCGTTCGAGATGGCGGAGAACATAGTCAACAAGTCCTACGAGCTGTTCGGCGGAATGTGGGGTCCCTTCTGTCTCGAGACCGTTGTCAACGACAAGCTCGAGTTCAGGGTGTTCGAGATCTCCACCAGGATCGTCGCAGGTACCAACCCGTTCATCAACGGATCCCCCTATGCGGAGATGATCTACCCCGGTCTCAGCACCGGTGGAAGGATGGCCATGGAGATCAAACAGGCCATCGAGACCGATCGTCTCAAGGAACTCATGAGCTGATCAAAAACCCATCAAACACGGTAGGCTTGTTCTTTTTATAGTACGTCTACCGTGTGTCTTTCCCATATTATACCCAATCGAGGGAATCGTATGGTATCGAAAAGACTTCAACAGATCCCTGCATCAGGGACGATCGCAATCTCCAATCTTGTAAGTCAGTTGAAATCCGAAGGTGTTGACATCATCTCGTTCTCCATGGGAGAGCCCGATTTCGTCACCCCCTCCAATGTTGTGGATGCCACCAAGGCCTCCCTCGACAGGGGATTCACTCACTACACCCCCAGCACCGGTATCCCTGAGCTCAGGGCCGCGGTCGCCAACAGGGAGAAAGCGGTCAACAATCTTGACGTCACCGCCAAGAACGTCCTTATCACTCCTTGCAAACATGCGATCTTCATGACCGCTCTCGGATATCTCGACCCCGGAGACGAGGTCCTTCTTCCCGACCCCGGATGGGTCACCTACGAGGCCGTCGTCAAGCTCTGCGGTGCCGTCCCCGTGTATGTTCCTCTGAAATACGAGAACGGTTTCGTCCTCGATCCCGCGGATGTCGAGGCACTTGTTACCCCTAAGACCAAGATGATCATCCTCAACACCCCTGCCAACCCTACCGGTTGCGTCCTTCCCGTCGATACCATCAAAGCGATCGCCGAGATCGCAATGGCCCATGACATCATGGTCCTTGCAGACGAGATCTACGAGAATATCATCTACTCTGGTAAGCACTTCTCCATCGCATCCATACCCGGAATGATGGACAGGACCATCACCATCTCCGGTCTTTCCAAGACCGCTGCAATGACCGGATGGAGGGTCGGATGGGCTGTCTCTTCCGAGCAGAACATCAAAGACCTGAACAAGCTCCAGTCCCACTCCGTCTCCTGCTGTGTCTCCTTCGTACAGGAGGGTGCAGTCGAGGCACTCAACGGACCTCAGGACGATATCGTCAACATGGTGAACCAGTTCAAGACCAGGCGTGATCTTGCACTTGATCTCCTCTCCGAGATCGACAGTCTCGAGTGCCAGGTTCCCGAGGGAGCGTTCTATCTGTTCCCCAAGTACTCCCAGGACATCCCCTCTGCAAAGCTTGCGGAGAAGATGCTCAACGAGGCCCATGTGGCTATCACCCCTGGAACCGCCTTCGGTCCCCACGGTGAAGGATTCTTCAGGATCTCCTACGCCGCATCCGAAGATCAGATCCGTGCCGGTATCGACAGGATCAAGACCTTCATGAAGACCCTCTGAGCACTGGCACAGAGATAATTCCAAACATCAGAGGCATCGTTCCTTTCCTTTTCTACAGGATCGGAACATGCCTATCCTTTGTTATCGCTTTTTCTCACGTTTTGATTCCTCTGTTCGCGCATGTACGCACGTGCGTACGCGCCCATGCACGCGTATATATAAGGGAAAGGGATAAACGCGGTTATTCACGCCGTTTTGGCGTTCCTAGGGATTTCAATGAGCAGGAAATTATTTACCGTTGGACCGGTCGATGTCGCCCCCGATACCCTCGCGGCCATGGACAAGCCCATGATCACACACAGGTCCAAAGAGTACAAGCAGCTTCACGCCTCTATCGAGGAGAAGCTCAAGGAAGTTCTCGACACCAACTATGATATTCTTATGGTAGCCGGTTCCGCTACCGTTCTTCTCGAGGGTGCCGCAAGGTGCGGTATCTCCAAGAAGTCTCTCGGACTCACCTCCGGTTCTTTCGGTGACAGGTCCATAGAGGTGGCCACCACCAACGGCAAACAGGTCGATGTCGTCAAGGTCCCCCTTGGAAAGGCCGTCAAACCTGTCGACATCGAGGGAAAGGTCGCTAAAGACACAGAAGCCGTCCACTGGGTCTCCAACGAGTCTTCTTCCGGAGTCTATTGTGACTCTGTTGCCCTTGCGGAGAAGGTCAGGGAACAGAACCCCGACTCCCTGATCATGATCGATTCCGTCACTTCCATGTTCGCCATGGACCTTCAGTTCAAGAAACTCGAGCCCGACTCCGTTGTGTTCGGTACTCAGAAGGCTCTCGCCCTCCCTCCCGGACTCGCATTCGCAGCCGTATCCCCCAGGTTCTTCGAGAAAGCCGAGACTGTTCAGAACAAAGGTTTCTACGCCGACTTCACAAAGCTCAAGGAGAAGAACGACGAGAACTACGCCCTTACCACCCCTCCCGTATCGCTCATGTACGGTGTGGACTACCAGCTTGATAAGATGCTGAAGGAAGGAATGGCTACCAGGTACAGAAGACACCAGGAGATGGCCGACATGGTTCGCAAATGGGCCAAAGAGAAGCTCCAGGGCATCTTCCCTGAAGAGGGTTACCAGTCCAACACGATCGGAGTCATCAACAGGGGAGACCTCGACTTCGACAAATTCCACAGCATCATCAAATCCAAAGGTATGGAGATCTCCAACGGTTACGGTGCAGTAAAGAACAGCACCTTCAGGATCGGTCACATGGGAGACCTTACCTGTTCCGACATCAGGAACCTCCTCGATGTCATGGACGAAGCACTTGAGGAGATGAAAGAATGACCACTAAGATCCTTGTATCCGACAAACTTGACAAAGCCGGTCTCGAGATTCTCGAGGCCTCCGGGCTTCCTGTTGTGATGAAACCCGGAATGACCGAGGACGAGCTCTGCGCCGAGATCGTCGACTACGATGCCCTGATCATCAGATCCGGTACCCGTGTGACCAAAAAGGTCATCGATGCCGCCAAGAACCTCAGGCTCATCGGACGTGCAGGTGTCGGTGTCGACAACGTCGACATTCCCTACGCTACCGAGAAAGGTATCCTTATCATGAACACCCCCTCCGCAAACACCCTTTCCGCTGCGGAGCACACCTGTGCCATGATCCTTGCAATGGCAAGGAACATCCCCCAGGCCCACAAGTCCATGCACGAAGGAAAATGGGACAGAAGCGCCTACACCGGTGTAGAGCTCAACGGAAAGACCCTCGGTATCATCGGTACCGGCCGTGTCGGTCTTGAGGTCGCCAAGAGGCTCAAAGCCTTCAACATGAAGATGGTCGCATCCGATCCCTTCCCCCCTAAGAAAGAGGTCCTTGACGAGATCGGAATCACCCTCCTCCCCAATGCGGACGAGGTTGTGAAAGTAGCGGATTTCATTACCATCCACAGTCCCCTTCTGCCTTCCACCAAAGGCATGATCTCCATGCCCCAGTTCAAGATGATGAAACCCACCTGCAGGGTCGCAAACGTCGCCCGCGGTGGAATCGTCGACGAGGACGACCTTTACACTGCCCTCAAAGAGAAGATCATCGCCGGTGCAGCCTTCGATGTATGGTGCAACGAACCCCTTGACGAGAACGAGAAGAAACTCCTCGAGCTCGACAACATCGTCACCACCCCCCACCTTGGAGCAAGCACCAAAGAGGCACAGCTTCGTGTCGCCGTCGACATCGCCGAGTCCGCTGTGAAATACCTCAAGGAAGGAATCATCACCAACGCCATCAACGTTCCCCGCGGTAAGCTCACTCCCGAGACCGCACCCTTCGTACCCCTTGCAGAGAGGCTCGGAACCTTCGCCAACCACCTTACCCTCGGTAAGGCCGTCACCTCCTTGGAAGTCGTTGCGAACGGTAACCTCGCCAACGGTGATACAAACCTCCTCAGGGTCCACGCCGTGAAAGGATACATCAGGGACATGGTCGGAGCAGACAACGCCAACATCATCAACGCGGAGCCTGTCGCCAAATCCAAGGGAATCGAGATCAAAGACAGCAAGAACCCTTCCTCTGTCAACTACTCCAACATCATCGAGATCAAGGTCGTCGCAGACGGGGAGTCCTGCAGCATCAGCGGAACCTCCTTCGGTGATGAACCCAGGCTTGTCGGGTACAACGGCTACTCCTTCAACGTCCCCCTTAACGGAAACCTCGTCTTCCTGAACTATGCCGACAAGACCGGCATCGTAGGGGCCGTCGGAACCGTTCTCGGACAGGCCGATGTAGACATCAAGGAGATGGCCGTCGCGGTCAAGGACGGCTGTTCGAAGGCAATGATGGTCCTCATCATCGGTAAACCCCTTGATGAATCCAAGGTCGCAGACCTTGCAAGGGCTATCGACGGAACCGCCAAGTTCGTGAGCATCAACTGAACCCACGGTGAACACAATGTTGTCTATCGACGATCTCGCTTCGGCTATCGAGAACAGTATCGACAGTGAGAGGAAGCTCGGGTACGATGAGGCGTTCGAACTCGCCAAACACGTCCTGAACTTCTTCGGATATTCCAACAGGATCATCGACAACGTCCTCGAACCTGAGGACCGTGATGCGTTCTATATGCTTGAGGATGCAGGTATCCTTACCACCGAGAGGGAGGAGATCACCCTTTACGACAGCCGTGAGTGGAGGATCCACTACTGGCTCTTCAGAAGGGAGAAGATCACCACCCTCATGTCCAAAACCAAACGTTCTGCTCCCGTATCCGCAGAGGACGACATCTACAAGTCGCTCGATGCGGACATGTGGACCAGACGCAGGGACGAAGAGTGAACATGGACGACGGAATCTTCCCGTACCCTTACAGGCCCGGTCAGAAAGAGATAGTCGATCTGATAAGGGAGAATGTAAGGAACGGGAGGAACGTCGTCATAGAATCCGGTACTGGCACCGGAAAAACCTCTGTTTCACTTGCGGCCGCTTTGGAGGGAGTCTCCGGGACGGCACGCAAGGTGATTTTTCTCACAAGGACCAAATCCCAACAGAGACAGGTCGCTCTGGAAGCAAGGGCGATCTCTGCTTCTTATAATATAATATCAATATCCATGCAAGGCAGGGGTCCTGCCACATGTCTGATCATGGGTTCCGATCCGGACCTTCGTACAGGCACCTCGGAGGAGCTTTCGAAACTCTGTGCAGAGTTAAAGAAAGGAAACGGACCTGCAGGGAAATGTCCTTATTACGAGGCTATGGACGACAAGAAGTTGGATGTGTGTATAGCCTACATCCGTACGTCCCATCCCGATCCCGAAGAGTTCAGGGATTTTTGTATAGGTTTGGGAATCTGTCCATATGAGGCATCAAAACGTCTTCTTCCCTATGCGGATGTGGTAAGTGCGCCCTATGCGTTCTTTTTCATGCCTCAGATTCGTAGTCATTTCTATTCATGGATGGGTATCGGAGAGAGGGATTCGGTCATCATTATAGATGAGGCCCACAACCTGATACCGTATCTCCGTGAGAGTATGACCTACAAATGTACAATGAGGGCATTGGATCTTTCGGAGTCCGAAGCCATAGTGAACGGAGATCCCGAGATAGGAGAGGGGCTTTCCGCAATAGATATGGTGGAGGTCATGAGGGCATTGATAAAAGAGGCTCAAAAGGAGTATCTGAAACGTGAGAACGATATGATCCCTCCCGGTTTTCTCATGGACGAATTGATGACACGCCTTGGGACGTCCTCGATGGGCATCTCCAATATGGTGTTGAGGTTATCCGAGATCGGTACACAGATCGCCGAGGAGAAAAAGGCCCGTAGGAAACTTCCACGTTCACATCTTCTTTCCCTTTCACGGTTCATGATCTCATGGACCTCATGCGATGACAGTTCCCATGTGTTCCTGATATCCGGTGGAAAGAACCCTGCTCTTGAAGCCTATTGTCTGGATCCCCGTGAGGCGGCAGAACCGATGATCGCCTGTCATTCTGTGGTACATATGTCAGGTACATTGGCACCGCTTTGGGAGTATGCCGGTGAATTGGACCTTTTCGATCCTGTTTGCAGGGAGTTCCCTTCACCATTCCCTCTCTCCAACAGAAGGCAAATCTATGTCTCAGATGTAACCACAAAATACGAAGACATAAACGGAAAGTTCGGGATATTCGAGAAGATCAGGGATTACATAGTCGATATAGTGTCTGCAGTATACTGTAACACCATCGTGTTCTTCCCTTCCTATTCCCTGATGGAGAAGTATATCGAAAGCGGTTTGGTACAGGCCCTCAAACGTCCCGTCTATTATGAGAAGAGCGAAATGCCCCAAAGTGAACTTATGGACCAGGTCATGGAATTCCGTTGTTCCTCGGGAAGTGTGTTCTTCGCCGTATCGGGAGGAAGGATAAGCGAGGGTTTGGATTTCCCTGGAAAGGAACTGGAACTTGCCATTATCGTGGGAATACCCTACGGAAGGCCCTCCGCAAAACAGGACGCATTGATCCATTACTGTCAGATGCGTTTCGGAAAAGGATGGGACCTTGCCGTCAAGATTCCAGCCGTCAGAAAGATGAGACAGGCAATGGGAAGGCTCATCAGGTCCGAGAAGGACAGGGGAATCGCAGTGATCCTCGATGCAAGGGCGGGGATGCTTACCGATCTTCAGGCAGAACCTGTAGCAGACCCTGTCGCAGAAGTGAAAAAGTTCTTTTCCATCGATTCCGAAAAGGTATAAACCGTTCTTCAGGATGTACGTTCCATGAAGATTCTTGTGGACGACGGCATCCAGGAGATGGTTCTTCGCGAGAAGCACGATTTCCGTATTTGTACCGCATGCATGGGTCCTGCACTTGTATCGACCGAAGTCAAACCTGCAAAACCTACCGATATCGCGATTCCTGTCGGGGACTACAATATCTACGTCTCCAGGATCCAGGCCCCGTATATCTGCAGAATCACCAATGATATGATCTATTCAGAGGACGAGATCGACTCCTGTCCTGCATTCTACGACTATTCCGACAGGAAGAGGGACGGTTCCCTTGTCACCGTGGACGAGGATGTGGAAAAGATGATTCTCGATTCCAAACAGGATTATCGTATCTGTACCGCATGCGACGGACCTGCATTGGTCCCCACGGATGTAAAGGGCCCTAAAGCGACCGACATCGTGATCCCTGTGGGTGATTACCACATATACATTTCCAGGATCCAGGTACGTCATATCCGCAGGATATCCATGGACTTCGTATACTCCAAGGAGGAGATCGAGTCCTGCCCTGCGTTCCGCAAATAATCAGAAAACAATCCCGGAGGTCTGAAAAGACAGGCCTCCGAGGTTCTGTTCAAACCAGTTGTGCGTTGTCCGCACATTCTTTTGCAAGGGTCTCGATGTCCGTCTTCTCATAGAACTCGAGGCACTTTTTCAGATCGGCTTCCGTGACCACCCTTTTAGGGAGAATGGTACAGTCGGTGGATGGGAGATTGGATATGTCGAACGTTCCGATCTCCTCTGCGATCTTTATGATCTCTTCTTTGTCATACCCGATAAGAGGTCTCAGAATGGTGAAGTTGACATTTCTGGATTCGGATTTGATGTTCATAAGGGTCTGGGAAGCAACCTGTCCTAGGGAATCGCCCATGACTATGGCGGTAGCTCCAACCTTCTTACAGAATTCCCTTGCAGTGAGCTGCATGGCGTGTTTGCACATGACGCACTGGTACATGCTGTCGATCTGTTTGGCCATTTTTCCCTGGGTTATACCGTGGGGGGCCATATAGAGGGGGAATTCCTTGCCTGTGACCTTCCTGAGCTGTTCAACGATCTTCTTGACATTCTCTACAGGCCTTTCATCAGCATAGGGGCGGTTGTCCATATGGAGAATGATGACCTCCGCACCTATCCTGTTCATTACGTACGCCGCTACCGGGGAATCTATTCCCCCGGACATAAGACAGACTACCTTCATGTGTTCGCTCTCCCGAACTCCACTCCGCCCGTGAAATCGGGGGAGGCTTCGTAGCCTTCCTCCTCGTTCAACAGGGAATAGAGTATCTTGACGTACTCCTTCAGTTCGTTGACCTCGTTCCTGAGAGTCTCTACCTCCATACGGAGGTCTCTGATCTCTCTTTCGGAGTCCGTCATATCTTCACGTTCCCATAGTCGTCCGCCAGTTTTCTGGGCTGGGAACGCCTGCATTTGGGGCAGTGCAGATCCTTACCTTTCTTGACAAGCTCGGTCTTGCAGATACCGCACTGGGCACGGATGACTCCGAGATGGGGTTCTTTGGTGGTTATCTGCAGAGAGGGTTTGACGCTGATGACACGACCGCGTACAAGGTCTCCCTTTCTGAACTCATCGGCGACGTTGTCGGTGTACTCGGGAGAGATCTTCGATACATGGATCGTGGCAACCGTCGAGCTGCCTATCTCTCTGCAAGTTCCCTCGGTAGCGATGGCAGTAGCGGTCGCCATCGTTTTCCTGGTGTCATCGATGGTCAGGTAGACGATATCCTTCTCCTTGAGAACGTTCGGAGGATTCGCGGGGACCACCTTCGCAATGCTTTCTTCATCATCGAGTATGAGGGTACCGATCTGGGAAGCGTAGATCTTTCCGTCTCTGACGTAGGTTCCGTCAGATGCAACGTATTCTTCTTCAACTGCGATCTCGTCACCGGGCAGAACCTGTCTCTCAGTCATTTGATATCTCCTCTTATTCGATAATGACCGCGGCGATTTCCACGGTCTGTTTCATCTTGGTATGGAACGAAAACGTATGCGGGATGACGTACTTATAAATTTTACAGGACGTCACACGACGTGATTTCTCCTCGCAGTATTCCTTTACGAAATCCACGCTGTTCGCCATGTGGATGGAGTATACCTTTTCGGCACATTCCATGGCCTTGTCGAGAAAAGGTCTGTCGGCATACTTCTTCTGACTGCCGAACGGGGGGTTCATGAGGACTGTGTCCGCACCCTCGTCCACATCGCGTATATCGGAAAGTTTCAGGTCTATGTCAGCACCGAACGATTCAACGTTTTCCCGGGCCACCTTGAGTGCTTTTTCCGAAACGTCGTATCCGACGGTCATCCCCGCTCCCATCATCCATGCGGCTATGGAGAACATCCCTGTTCCGCATCCGAGGTCGAGGACCTTCATCCCTTGGATATCGCCCGCACAGTATGCGTTGTACACTATGTCCGCGGCGATGGTCGCGGGTGTAGGATACTGTTCCAGGGTCGGGTCGGGATCGTCGAACGGACGGACCTTTTCCAAGGCTATCTCCAAGTCCTTCTTCCTCATGATGTCGGGAAACAGGGCAGAGGTTATAAGGTTCGTGGGGTCGACCGTTGCTATGACCGGTCCCCGTCCTCTCCCTTGTCATGGATAATTAACCCTTGTGGTCGTTTTGGAAAGCTAAAAGGCTTATAGGTTAAACATAATAGGAAAACAAGTACGCAGTACGCTTCTTCCTTTGGAGGCTTTAAACTGGTAAAGATTAAGAGAGCAATTATCAGCGTTTCCGATAAGACCGGTGTTGTGGATTTCGCCAAACACCTTGCGTCGATGGGCGTGGAGATCATCTCCACCGGTGGAACCTACAAACTTCTGAAAGAGAACGATATCGCAGTGAAAGAGGTCTCCGACATCACCGGCTTCCCCGAGATGCTCGATGGTCGTGTCAAGACCCTCCACCCTAAGGTGCACGGCGGTATTCTCGCCAGAAGGGATCTCCCTGAGCACATGAAAGCCATCGCCGATATGGGTATCGAACCCATCGACATGATCGTTGTAAACCTCTATCCCTTCAAACAGACCGTTCTGAAGGAAGGCGTATCCTTCGAGGATATCGTAGAGAACATCGATATCGGCGGACCTAGCATGATCCGTGCTGCGGCAAAGAACTACAAGGACGTAGCCGTTGTGACCGGTCCCGAGCAGTACGACGTCATCATCAAGAGCATGACCGAGAACGACGGTGTAGTGACCGAAGACATCCTCGGAAGGCTCATGGCAGAGGCGTTCACTGTCACCGCGAACTACGATGCCATGATCGCAAGCGTCATGAACCCCAAGTTCTGCGACACCCTTTTCCCCTCGTCCTATCCCCAGCCTGTCGAGAAGGTATGCGACCTCAGGTACGGAGAGAATCCCAACCAGAAGGCCGCGTTCTACAAGAATCCCTTCACCCCCGGTGTCACCGTCGCCAAGGCGGAGATCCTCCACGGAAAGGAACTTTCCTACAACAACATCCTCGACCTCGACAAGGCCCTTGACATCGTTATGGATTTCGAGAGACCCACTGCGGTCATTATGAAACACACCAACCCTTGCGGACTCGCATCCGAGGACACCATCGCGAAAGCGTTCAGGGTGGCATACGATGTCGATCCTATGTCCGCATTCGGATGCGTCATCGCACTCAACAGGGACTGTGACCTCGAGACCGCGAACATGATCCACGAGTACTTCGTAGAGGCCGTCATCGCACCTGAGTTCGCACCCGAGGCCCTTGAGGTCCTCAAGCTCAAGAAGAACATCCGTCTTCTCAGGACCCACATGCCTATCGGTCCCGCATACAGGGTCAGGGAGAACAAGACCAAGAAGGTCCAGGGCGGAATGCTTGTACAGACTGACGAGGACGTAGTCATCGACCCCGCCAACCTCAAGGTCGTCACCAACAGGGCACCTACCCCCGAAGAGGTCCATTCCCTTCTGTTCGCATGGAAACTCGCCAAACACGTCACTTCCAACGCCGTCGTTTACGTCAAAGGTGAGCGTGCCGTCGGTATCGGTGCAGGTCAGATGAGCCGTGTCGATTCCGCCAAGATCGCATCCTTCAAAGCGAATGAGCCTACCGCAGGATGTGTAATGGCATCCGATGCGTTCTTCCCCTTCAGGGATGCCGTCGACACCGCCGCAGCCGCAGGAATCACCGCGATCATCCAGCCTGGAGGAAGCATCAGGGACCAGGAGTCCATCGATGCCGCCAACGAGCACAACATCGCGATGGTATTCTCTGGATGCCGTGTCTTCAGACACAGCTGAAACTCCAACAGGGTCGGGGAACCCCTGACCCAAACCTTCTGGGATATCGGTTTTCCCGATACCCAGATTGGCTTTTATCAAAAATGAAGGCCTGGTTGCAGGTTTTAATCGTTTTTCGGGTCTGCAGGATCGGATCCTGCAATGATCTGTTCCTCACGGATGATGTCCTCAGGAACAATGGATTTACCTGCTGCTTTCCTGGCCATGTGTCCTCCGGGTCCACCCCTCACATCTCTGGCCTTGTCGATGCATTCTTTATCGCCACATACGAATGCGGCGAAAAGGACGTTTGTAGCGGGTTTTCCACAGAATTCACAGTTGTAATCGCTGAAGTTCAATGCCATACGGTCATTCTCCTTGTTTATTCGATGTCCATCGAGAAATGGGTTGATTTCGGTGAATGTGTGAGTTCTCCGAGGGAGACGATGTCCGCACATCCTGCATAGTTGATCACGGTTTCCGAGGTTATGTTACCGGAGGCTTCCACGATGATGTCGGGGTTGATCTGTTTGAGGGCGTCCCTGAGCTTACGGGTATCCTCGGGGGAGAAGTGGTCCGCCATGACGATGTCTGCACCGTATTCCGCGGCTTTGATACCTTCCTCATGGTCCAGGACCTCGATCTCTACTTTGATTCCTTCGGGACGGTTTTTCATGAGTTTTCCGATCTCATCGATACCGCCTGCGGCGGCGATGTGGTTGTCCTTGACCATTATCATGTCGAACAGTCCGAACCTGTGGGGCCATCCTCCGCCTAGGGAGACGGCCTTTTTCTCGAAGTACCTGAATCCAGGAGTGGTTTTCCTGGTACATGCGATCTTAAGGTCGGGATCTACCTTGTGGACCTTTTCGGAAATGGAATGAACCAGTTCTGCGATTCCGCTCATCCTCATCATGAAGTTCAGTGCGGTCCTTTCACATGTCATGAGTGCTTTAAGCGGTCCTTTGGCTTCCAACACGACCGTGCCTGCGGGCACTCTGTCACCGTCTTCTACAAAGGTCTCACATCTGACCCCCATGATGGAAAAGATGGTGGCGGCCTCGTTCAGTCCTGCGACGACGGAATCCGCTTCACAGGTGATGATCGCCCTTCCCTCCCTGTCGGGAAGGAAATATTGGGCGGTCAGGTCTCCCGGACCGACGTCTTCTTCGAGGAACGGTCTCAGATCGGGGGCGATCATATGTCCAACTCGAATGATTTGTTGGGTTCGGGAAGGATGACGTTGTAGTCCTCGAGGTCGGGGAGGAAGAGCTCCCTGGTCTCGGAGTGCATGATAACGACGTTCTCGGGGTCGCATTCCCTGATGAAGTTGATGATCTGGTCGTGACCGGCATGTGCAGAGAAGTCGAACTTGACGACTTCGCATGCAACCTTGACGACCTCTCCGTCCAGGTTGATGCATCCCTGCTCCATCAACATCCTTCCGTTGGTGTCCTCCGCCTGATATCCTACGAGGAGGATGGCGTTCTTGGGGTCTTCCCTGAGGGTCTTGAGGTAGGTGAGGACGGGTCCTCCGTCGAGCATACCTCCAGTGGTGACGATGATCTGACCGTTGACGGCTTTCTTTCTCATGGAGCTGTTCTTCACTTCGTTGAAGATCCTTTTGGCGGCCTTGAGGGATTTCGCGTTTCTGATGTATTCGGGGTAGTCGAGGAAGAGGTTGGTAACGCTCTTACCCATACCGTCGACCCACATCTCGTAGCCGAGGTTCTTCAGGAGAAGCATGATCTCCTGGGTCCTTCCTACTGCGAAACAGGGGATGATGACCTTTCCTCCACGGTCGATGACCTCGTCGATCTTGGCGATGAAGGCACTGATGGTCTCCTCCTTGGGAGGGTGGTTCCTTCCACCGTAAGTACCTTCGATGAACAGGTTGGTGCAGTCCTTGGGCCTTGCTCCGAGAACGAGTTTCTGGTCTTCGGTGTGAATGTCACCGGTGTAGATGGTGTTGCAGTCTCCGATGAACTCGAACATGGTGGCTCCGGGAACGTGTCCTGCGGAGTGGAGGGTCACATCGATGTTTCCGAGTTCGATGGTGTCTTCGAAGGTCAGAGGTACGACGTGCTTCATGGTCTTCTCGATGTCCTCGTGGACGTACGGTGCGGGGTAGCCCTCGGCTTTTGCGATCTTCAGGCTGTCGTACATCATCAGTTCGGCAATCTCGGCAGTAAGGGGGGTGGTGAACAGCTCACAGTTCTGTTTACCGCACACTGCGGGGATCATTCCGCAGTGGTCGAGGTGACTGTGGGTGAGGAACACGTGGTCGATCCTGCCAGGGACAGGGAGAGGATACTCCGGAGGTTTGGTAGGGCTGATACCGTACTCCATGAGCATGGTCTTGTTGTCCGCTTCCATGGTCATAGCCATACGTCCGACAATGTCGGCACCGCCTAGGAAGTTAAATTTCATTTTCATACTGGGTTTCTCCTTTTGTTTTTAAAACCGTACTGGAGGGTACGGGTGTGAACGGAGGCTTTGCCTCTGTAACAGTGAAGCATCGGATAGTGTATCCGTGCGCTAATGTCCCACTTTATTGCATATTTATATTAAGGCTCTTCGCCCGGATTACTGGGTATCGAATTTGATATTGCTTTCAAAGAGGATTTTTGGATTTACTGTTTTCTATAAAGCATCTGTTTTTGGAATCGTTCCTCTTTTTGGTGAAAATACCATTTTTATCCATTTTGTTTCTTGAATATTTACTATGTCCAGTGTTTCTTTTTTTGAATTAATTTCATTGTACGGGCTACTATGAATTTAAATTACCCAGTAAGTAAAAAAACGAAATCAAATATCATTTTGATTGGGCAAACTAATTAAATATGAAATCAGTAAGGCCGAACATGAATGGTTGGGCAAAGACATCCGGTATAATGGCAATTGTAGCCGGACTTGTCTACATAATCGCACTTGTGCTGAGCTGTATACACGGTCAGCATGTAACCGACTCATTCGCCTCCCTGATCGAATACGATGTATTCAGATACCTCGTGTTGGTCGCGGGAGCTATAGTCGCACTCGCCGGAATTGCCAAAGCGAGTGAAGGAATTGAAGGTAAGACCGTATCAGCCACGATGCTTGGTGTCGTCGTGCTTATCGGTGGCATTCTTTTTATCCTTGCCACCTTCAAAGAAAACATTAGTAACCTTTCTTGGAACATCGTTGAACTCATCATCGTATCCACTTTCGTTCTTGTGTCCGCTACAGCCATAATCTATGACGCTGCCCACAAGCGCTTCGGAGTGGCCATCGTTGAGACTCTGATCATGTTCTTCTTCAGTGTCGCTTATGTCTTCTCCCTTCTTGACGGAATCGTGTCCACCCTCCTTGCAATGATCCTCGTTATCGTTGTTGGATTCTCCAGTATAATGGAGTCCAAACGTGAGGTCGTGGCCGATGAACCTGTCGAGGAAAAGACCGTCAAAGTAGCCACTGGTTTTTCCCCTGTTTCTCCTGGGATATTTGACGTTAGTCCTGAAAAGGTAATAGCCAAACCCACTCCTGTAAAGGAAGAGCCTAAGCCTGAGGTCAAACCCGAGCCCAAACCTGCGAAGGTGGAGCCCAAGGCAAAGCCCGCACCTGCAGTCGTTGCGGCCCCTAAGGAGGAACCCAAGCCTGAGGTCAAATCCGAGCCTAAGTCTGAGCCCGCACCTGCGAAGGTAGAGCCCAAGCCTGCGAAAGTAGAGCCTGAGGCAAAGCCCGCACCTGCAGTCGTTGCAGCCCCTAAGGAGGAACCCAAGCCTGAGGTCAAACCCGAGCCCAAGCCCGCAAAAGTAGAGTCCAAGGCAAAGCCCACACCTGCAAAGGTCTCTGCTAAAAAAGAGCCCAAGCCCGAGCCCAAGCCCGCGAAAGTGGAGCCTGTGAAGGAGAAACCCAAAGAAGAGCCCAAGCCCGCCCCCATCAAAGAGGAACTGTCCGATAACGACAAGATCCTCAAAGAAGCATTCGACAAGGTTTCAAACTCTGTCGGAGAAGATGCGGTACAGGGTATGGACGATGTTTCAATCGTAACCAAACTGAAAGAGATCGATTCCTCCCTCTATGCAAAGGTGTCCGCCATCACCGGCCTTGTGGCTGCGGCGGTAGTTGCAGAAAAGGTATGCGAAAAGGCCGAGGATAAGTCCGTGGCCGAGCCCGTAGCTGAGGTCGCACCTGTTGCCGATCCCAACGACGCAATCCTCGAGGAAGCGTTCAACACCGTTTCTGCAGCAGTCGGAGAGGACGCAATCCAGGATATGGACGATGAGTCGATCATGTCCGTCCTCAAAGAGGTCGACATCGACCTCTACGAGAAGGTTTCTGTGATCACCGGCATCGAGGCCGAGACCGCAGACGAGAAGACCGTCAGGTCCGCTTGGAACACCGTCGTCGCCTCCGTAGGCGAGGACGCAGCCCAGGACATGGACGACGAGTCGATTATGTCTAAGCTCAAGGAAATCGATTCCGCACTCTACGCCGCGACCGCTGCCATCACCGGCATCGTCGTTGCCGATGCAGTCATCGAGGTCCCCGAGGAAGATGTCGTCGAGGTCCCCGAGGAGGAGCTTGTCGAGACCGATTCCACCGAGGTCGTCCTCAAGGAAGCGTTCGACAAAGTCTCCGCCGCAGTCGGAGAGGAAGCAATCCAGGACATGGACGACGAGTCGATCATGTCCGTCCTCAAGGAGGTCGATCCCGAGCTCTACGGAACCGTTTCCGAGATCACCGGCATCGAGACCGAGACCAGGGACGAGAAGGCCGTAAGGTCCGCCTGG
>JAKSHW010000280.1 GCA_024399195.1 archaeon
CGTCTCGGAGGCGAAGTCGATCGTCTCGAGAAGGAGAACCACATCTTCCGCAAGGCCTTGGACGCGAAGGGGATCGAGGTGGAGAAACTCCTCGAGGAGAACAAGGACCTCAAGGTCAGGGTGAACATGAACTCCCAGAACAGTTCCAAACCCCCTTCAAGCGACGGATACAAAAAACCCGCACCCAAGAGTCTGAGGGTGAAGACCGATAAGAAACGCGGAGGGCAGCCCGGACATCCGGGTCGCACGATAACGGTACCCTCCGATCCCGACGAGATCGTCGTACATCCTCCGAAGAACTGTACGGTCTGCCCCATGTTCTCCGAGTGCAGTTCTCAGAACAGGTTCTCCTGTTCGGAATCCAGATACGTCGTGGACGCGGTCGTGCTCACCAAGGTGACCGAACACCGTTCGGTCACGGTGGCGGAGTGTCCACTGGGCATCGCGGTCGACGACAAGGGGGAGTTCCCCGAAAACGTCAAAGCGAGGGTACAGTACGGGGACGGTTTCGTCCAGCTCTGCTCCACATTGAACACATACGGTGCGATGAGCGTATCGCGCATAAGCGCCCTCGTGAAAGGCATGTTCGGTGTCACCATCTCGGAAGGGACGGTCCAGGGCATGACGTCCAGGTGTGCCGAACTGGTCAGACCCACCATGAAAAAGGTCCGTGAACTGCTTATCAAAAGCGATGTCGTGAACTTCGACGAGACAGGGGTCAGAGTAGACAACAAACTGGCATGGGTGCACGATTCCTCGAACAAGCATTACACCTATCTGACAGTGCATGCCAAACGCGGAAAAGATGGCATGGACGCCAACGGTGTGCTGCCCCGTTTCAAAGGTATCGCCGTACATGACTGCCTGAAAACCTATTGGAAATACCTTAAAATGACACACGCCACATGCGGGGCCCATTTCCTCAGGGAGCTGGAGGGAATCGAATCCCACGGGACGGGCCACAGGTGGCCCAAGTTGTTCAGAGACCTGCTACTTCTGATGAAGAGATCGAAGGAGAGGGAACAGGAGGCGGGGTCCGACAGGTTCCCCGAAAAGGAGATTGAGGCGTTCTCGAAGGAGTATGACAGGGTGATGATGTTGGCGGACAGGGAGTGTCCGCCACCGAAAGAACCTCGGAAAAAGACCCGCGGACGCATGAGGAAAGGCAAGGAGAGGTCGCTGATAGAACGTCTCCAGTCCCTGAAGGGATCGGTCATGATGTTTGCCACCGATTTCAGGGTCCCCTTCGACAACAATCAGGCGGAGAGGGACGTACGCAACGTCAAAGTGAAGGCCAAAGTGGCCGGCTGTTTCCGTACCATGAGCGGAGCCGAGGACTATCTCAGCATCATGTCATACATCGGTACCGCCAGGAAGCACGGCATCGACGGGTTCAAGGCCCTGGCGTTGGTCTTCAAGGGAAGACCCGACGACATACTCATTTTTTCGTGAAAACGATGTTTTACAGGGCCCTTCAGGGCCCCTTTATCTGAGGTCCTGAATAGTTAC
>JAKSHW010000281.1 GCA_024399195.1 archaeon
TCTGTCGGACGACGGTCTGGTGGTTTTGCTTGCAATGTCCGAGGACCGTCCGATCTCCAGGTCACGTATACAGGACCTCGCTTTGGTCTACGGTGAGCTGTTCGGTGACAGGGAGGAGGTGTCGACCCATGACGCCTACATCATAGTGGGGTATTCCGACGGAGTGGACGAATCGGTGACACGCCTTACAGACATCGGTGTTCTCAGATATTCGATCAAGGGGTACTTGCTCAGTGATTACGGGGCCGAGTTACAGAGATATGCCATCGAAACTCTCGACGATCCTGTTGTAGACAATGTTCCCAAGATCATATCTTCCTTGTCCGGCCTGTCCGACAGGGAGCTCATCGGACTGATCTTCCATCTGTACAGGGGAGTCACCAGGAGTTCCGGCCTGTCCGATTCGGTGGACCGTTTCAACCGTACGTTCCGCATCGGTGGAAGGAGACTCGCCGACATCCCCACCGAACATCTGGAGGGAATGATCCGTGAAGGGACCCCTATACCGGCGGTGTCGGAATGACCGGGAATTATACGATATCCGATGTCGAAACGTTCGACGACGGGCCCTCGGTCATCAGGAATGTAAGACTTTCCGTGAACGGCCGTTCCCTCGGAAACCTGTCCAGGTGCACCGAGGCGACGATCGATTCCGAGACCTTGGAAAGACTGGGGAACGGTGGTGTCCTCAACGAATACTATTTCGATCTATCCCTGGATAAACTGAGGGCCCTCGGTGACAATCGGTCCGCGCAGGACGGGTATATCCGGACCAGGTTCGTACCCTCCGACAGGGACACGGTCAACGTCTTCATTGTGAAATTGAAGGTGGACGTCGGTCAGAGGATAGAACCTTCGGACATAACCTATCTCACCTCCTTGCTGGAACGGCCCCGTAACGACATCTACCTCATGCCCGTCATCGACTACGCCGATACCTTTCCACGTGAGGACAGACCCCGGATGTACCTGGATTTCGTGAGGTCCATGTTGGAGGAGAAACGTTCCTGGTCCGACGGCAACGTCGGAATGTCCGTTCCGATATACTTCAACGGCAGCGGGATCGGTCCCCTGATGGACGTCTACGGAGATGAAAAACCAACGTTCGTCGCAGTGGATCTCGACAACACCTGTCCGGACGTCTCCGGGAACGTCATCGGTCCCCTTCTGAGACGTTTCGAGGAGGAACATGAGGAAAGGACGTTCCTGTACGGGGTCAATGTGAAACCGTACAGGAAGGGGAAGGAACACTCCCCCGCATGGGACGTGTTCATGGCATGCAGGTCGTTCAACGCCGTCGGTTCCCCGCATGTGTGTCCGGACACGTTCACCGTTCCCGCCGAATGGTTCGAGTGGGAGAGGATCTTCGACCAGGATACCCTGAGCTATATATCCGAAGGTAGGGCCCATTGCGACCGTTTCATCGATTGGGTGGATTCGGTCTACGGCATAGTGTCCGACCGGGAGTATTTCAAGAACAGGATGGAACTCTATTCCTA
>JAKSHW010000282.1 GCA_024399195.1 archaeon
TGCCGACACTGTGACGAAGATCGAGAAGTGCTCTTTCTCCGGGGACACCGGGCTCGCATATGTGAAGATTGGAACCGGCCTCTCAACCTGTGGTTTCCTAGCCTTCGAGAACGTGGTCTTCACACTTCCCAACGGGGTCACTGTGATTGATCCCTCTGTGGATACCATATCCGGAAGGACTTTCGAACGTGCCGCAGGTTCCTTGAAACTGGTGTCTGCAGGGACCTATCCCGACCATGTGGAATGGGCCGGCGAGGCGACCACAGGTACCTTGACCCTCACAGGTGGCGGTAAGATGACCGAACGCGTATCTGCCGCACAGTATTCCTGGTCCATGTATAAGGCCTATGTGAAGAGACTCGTAGTCCTGGACGGTGTTACATCCATTGGCGCATACGCCTTCAAGGGATATACCAAGCTGGTCTCTGTGGAACTTTCTGATACCGTGGCTTCCATCTCCAAGTACGCCTTTGACGGTTCCACCGGGATCACCCATGTGTCCTTCGGATTGGGTCTCACCACCATGAGCAGTGTCGCGTTTTCGGTCACTTTCCACAAAACCTCATCTGCATCGAAAACCGTTTCTGTCTCCGACCTCAAGGGACACGTCTTCGAAGGAAAGACCAAACTTATACGCATGGCATAAACGATTTATTTTTAACGGGGGTAATCCCCCGTCTTTCTCTAAGTTTTGCGGTGTTTGGAGTAGGCCACGGTACCGTCCTAGTGTCTTTCCAAGATCTCTTTAGGTTCAAGGTTGCAAACCCTTTTAAAAAACAAACCGTTGGGCGGTATATGTTCGAGATTCTCAGAAGGGACGGTATGGCCCGTATCGGAAGGTTCACCACGACCTCCGGCCGCACCATAGAGACTCCTACCCTTCTTCCTGTCATCAATCCCAAGATCAAGACCGTTCTGCCCAGGGAGCTCTACGAAGAGTTCGGGTTCAACGCGCTCATCACCAATTCGTATATCATAAAGAACACCCCCGCCCTCAACGAGGAGGCGAGGGCCAAAGGTCTCCACGAGATGCTCGATTTCCCCGGGGTCATCATGACCGACTCCGGTACCTTCCAGAGCCACATGTACGGTGAGGTCGAGATGACCAACCAGGAGATCGTCGAATTCCAGAAGGCCATCGGTACCGATATCGGAACCGTCCTCGACATCTTCACCGAACCCTACTGGTCGGAGGAGCAGACCGCCGAGTCCATCGTCGAAACCCTCAAAAGGACCGAGGAGGCCGTATCCCTCAAAGGCGAGATGATGATCAACGGTGTCGTGCAGGGTTCCGTCTACCCCAACCTCAGGAAGGACTGTGCGGAGAAGATGGCCGTCATGGACATCGACGTCCACCCCATCGGAGGCGTCGTCCCCCTTATGGAGCAGTACCGCTACGCGGAGCTCGTAGACGTCATCATGTCCTCCAAGATGGGTCTCAACCCCAACAGGCCCGTCCACCTGTTCGGTGCCGGACACCCCATGA
>JAKSHW010000283.1 GCA_024399195.1 archaeon
CAATCGTTTCCGATTCACATTCCGAATATCGACCTCACGTCGCACAGTCGTCCGCATACCGAGTCGTCTTTGCGGTTGGACATACCTTCAGAATTGTGTTTTCTAGTCCGTTCAGGACCATGTTGGCCAGAATCGGACTTATGCCCCCGCCCTGCGGGGTCCCTTTGTCCATAGGGTACAATCCGTCCTTGAAGACGAACCCCGCCTTGAGGAACTGTCTCAGAACCCTCTTGTCCATGGGGATGTTAGCTAGCATCCATTCGTGGGAGATGTTGTCGAAACATCCTCTGATGTCCCCTTCCAGTATCCATTGACCACTGTAGCGTCTGGACATGGTGATGAACAGTTGCGCCATCGCGTCTTGACACGACCTGAATTTCCTGAACCCGTATGAGTTCAGGTCGGCGGTCGCTTCCTGTACGGGGTCGAGGGCAAACGAGTACAGGGCCTGCATGGCCCTGTCCCTGATGGTAGGAATGCTCAGAGGCCTGAGCTTTCCCGACTTCTTCGGTATGTGTATACGTCTGAGGGGTTGGGCCCTGTACCCTTTGGAGTCCAGTCTGGAAACGGCTTCCATCTTGGCCTTGTCGGTGGTCCAGAGTTCCCTGTCCACCCCCGAGGTGTATTTTCCTCTGTTGTCTTGGGTCACTTTCCTGATGGCCAAGACCTTCGCGTAGAAGGAATTGACCAGCAGATGCTGTAGGCGTTTGACCAGGTTTGTCTTGTTTTCTTTCTGAGCCTTCGAAATCCTCGATTGCAGACGGCTGACATGTTCATTGGCCTTGGTCCAATCTATATCGTTCCATTGGATGACCTCCGTGTCCGTATGATTCTCATCTTCCGATGTAGTTGACGTCATTCGTTAACCGTCCTGCCTTCGTTCGTTTCTCATCGAGACCAATGGCATGTCTGCACCCTTTCGGGTCGCCTATCAAGGCTATCCGCCACGTTACGTGGCGGCATTCGCTTCTTACCATCTCCTACATCCCCTATCCTATCGTTTTCCTCACGGTAGACTACCCATCGGGGGGATAAGGGAGTTATCCAGTTTGTATACGGGGATAATCGTGCGATGTTTAGACACCATCTGAAGCCCGGGTCTCCGTCCGTCCACCTACGGACCGTATCTCTCCGTAGGCCGCCTAACCTACCGTTTTGGTCGATGCGTTCTCCCTTACGGGTCAGTTTCGTTTTCGCACCTTATCACATAACGGGCCCTTGAACGATGGTTCACCTATGTTTGCCCTGCATCGCTTACCCTTGCCCTTCCCCATATCGAAACCTATGGTTGCAGGCTTTGTCGAACGGGCTTCATACCCTCGGATTGCTCCGAACGCATGCCGTTCTAGGGTTGGAACGGACAGATGTTCCAGATACTCGTTGATTATTCCTTTCTCAATCCCCCTATACACTTTCTGGTCGCACGTACGGAAGGGATTTATTGTCGTTCGTCGATTCCTCTATAGCCGTTGCTGAGAT
>JAKSHW010000284.1 GCA_024399195.1 archaeon
CACGGTCCTCGACCTCGGATGCGGTACCGGGAGGGACGTGTACATCGTCTCCAAACTCGTCGGAGAGTCCGGACGCTCCATCGGCATAGACATGACCGATGAGCAGTTGGATGTAGCGAGGGCCCACGTGGATTCCCAGATGTCCAGGTTCGGTTTCGGCTCCGTGAACGTGGAGTTCAGGAAAGGGTTCATCGAGGACCTTGCGTCCGCAGGCATACCCGACGGTTCCGTCGATGTGGTGATCTCCAACTGTGTGATCAACCTCTCCCCCGAGAAGGAGAAGATATTCTCGGAGATCCACCGTGTCCTCCGCAAGGGCGGAGAGCTCTACTTCTCCGACGTGTTCGCCGACAGACGCGTACCTCAGGAGATATACGACGATCCCGTCCTCCACGGCGAGTGTCTGAGCGGTGCCATGTATGTGGAGGACTTCCGCAGGCTCATGGCCAAGGTCGGTTTCGCCGACTTCAGGTACATGTCCGTGTCGAAGGTCACCATAGAGAACGACGATGTGAAAAGGCTGGTAGGGGACATCAATTTCACTTCCCGTACGGTCAGGGCTTTCAAGATCGACGGTCTCGAGGACATCTGTGAGAACTACGGGCAGGTCGCCACATATATAGGTGGCATCCCCGGGCACGAGATGGTGTTGGACCTCGACGGTCAGCACCGTTTCATCAAGGGCATCCCGAAGAAGGTATGCGGTAACACCGCCGCCATGGTGACCGACACCCGTTTCGCACCTTATTTCAAGGTCGAAGGCGACAGGAGCCGTCATTACGGTGTTTTCGGTGACTGCTGTGACGCTCCCGAAGAGAAACAGGGTTGCTGTTGTGAGGAACCAGAGCCTGGCAAAGGTTCCTGTTGCTGTTGCCATTGAAACCATCCCCCGCGGGGTTCATCCCGCGGGATCTTCTCCACTACCTCCATCGTTGTGGGTCTTTTTTGGTTTTTAAGCCATTTACCTGATTTTGTATTAAAATGGACGATTAGTATAGTCTAATCATACATCAATTGATATACTAATATTTTCAATAGTTATATTAATAAAATATAATATTATATTAATAATTTAATTTATATATCCCAATCAAGATACGGTGGTATGTATGGTATCGGTTTCAAAGATGGAAGGGTCCTGGACAAAGAGAGCGGGGTCCTTGAATTCAAATCGGCTTTGAAAGGGATACCTGGAAGCACTTGGGAGACGTATTCGGCATTCGCAAACAGTCTGGGCGGATCCATTTTTCTCGGTATACAGGATAAGACGGGAGTGATCGAAGGCGTACCTGATGCCGAACTGAGGATACAGGAGATCTGGGACACCCTCAACGATCCTCAGATGGTCAATGCGAACATCCTCCGCAGTGACGATGTGGTGCTGCACGAGTTCGAAGGAAAGGATGTGATCGAGATAGCGGTGCCCCGTGCAAACCGTTTCTT
>JAKSHW010000285.1 GCA_024399195.1 archaeon
TTTATTTCTTCCTGTTCCTGGTCATTTGGATTGTTCGATAAGTTTTTCACAGAATGTCTTCGTCACGTCCGTTCAGGGTGTTGTCCACATATCTTGCAAGTCCTAGGAACATCAATCCTCCGAAGATGTAGACCAGAACGCATGAAACGATAAGTACGTGGAACGAGAACTGCGCACCTATCAGGTATGCGAGAATTTTCACAAATCCCCATAGCATCATAGCACGTGATGACAATTTCGATCTTCTCAGAACCTGCAGATGACATGACCCAAGTTTCCTGATACCGTCGAAGGGTGCGAATATGCAGAACATCCTCAGAACCCATACGAGTTCGTCGTGGTGGTCGTTCATGGATTCCGAGGTTGTGAACACGCTCATAAGCGGATCTGCGAACACGAATATCGCTATCGAGCATATCAGAACCAATACGAAGGAGAGCCTAACCGAGTACCTCAGACCGAGCCTCATTTTCTTGACATCCCTCTGACCCAATGCGGCCGAGCAGACTGGGATCGTAGCGGCCCCCAGGGCCTCCGCGATGACGATTATCAGGGAAATATATCTGAACGGGACGTTGTAGAGCATCACCGCCATGGTGCCTCCCACCATGATTATCGGGATCCTCTGCAGGACGTTCGTTATGCCGGTGACCAGGGCCTCCACGGTACGTGGGCCACCGATGGTCATGATCTCCTTCATTGCGGTGCGGTCGACACGGTATCCTTTGAACGTCATCTTGACCTGCATGCGTCCGGAGGTGTACCAGTATACTCCGATGACGGTCGATAGAAGTGCGCCTATCGCGGTAGCCCATCCCGCACCTGCGACCTTGAGGTCGAGACTGTAGATCAGGACAGGGTCCATGACCATGTTAATGGTAGCCGAAAGGATCAGGACGATCATAGATTTACGGCCTGCACCTTCCGCACGCAGAAGACCTGACACGATACCGTTGAGGATTATCGCAGAGGCCAGGACGATGAATGGGAATACATACGCTATGCTGTCGGACCTGACATCGTCCGCGTTCAGAAGTGTCAGGATGGGGTCGATGAAGATGCCCATCAGTACCGAAGTGATCAATGACAGGATGAAACCGAGGACCAGGGAATTCGATGCAAGCTCACTGGCTCTTTGTCTGTTGTCCTCCCCGAGTCTGAACGCTATCGTGGATGCCACTCCGACACCCACTCCTATGCCTGATGCGGATATTATCCAATAGATCGGGGACATCAGGGATACCGCGGACATGGAGACATCGCCTAGACCTGCGGTCCAAAAGGTGTCCACGAACTGGTTCAGTTGGATGACGAGATAGGAGACCGATAGAGCTATCGCCAAAGAGCGGATAGCCTTCTTGGGCTCTCCCAGCATTCTTTGGAGTTCGTCATCCTTGCGGTGCATGGGATTGCGTCTTCCACGCCCT
>JAKSHW010000286.1 GCA_024399195.1 archaeon
CAGGATGCCTCTTCCCGGGAAACACGAGGTGGAGAGCGTACTGAAACCGTTCACAAACAGAAGACCGTTCGATATCCTCGGAAATGATCCGTCCTTTTTCGGAACGGTCACACAGATCATGGCCGACCCGACGATACGCACCTACAACCTCAGGTCATTGAAATACGCGGCATCCCGGATATCCCGCATGTTCGATAGGATAGACTTTGACATAGATCCCGAACTCGTGAAACGCATCGTGTTCGGGACCATCGCGTTCGTGTTCAAGAAGAAGAAAGACGACGGGATCGCATGGACCGACGATGCACGTTCCCCCACGGAGCTGGGTACCGGCAGATATCCGCTCCACAGGTTCTGCTACGAATATATCAGGAACTACGAACTGGATCTGGAAAAGCTCAGGGAGGCCAATTCGGTATACCTTGGAAATATAAGGTTTAGAAAAGAGAACGTCGGAACGGAAACCTACCTGAACACCATATACAACTGCTGGGAGAACACCGTGGAATCCATCAGGGATTCGTTGACGAACATCCGCGACGATCTGCGTGGAGGTGGTGATATCCCTGTGGCCGACAAGGTCAGACTGTACCGCATGTTGATCGAGCTCGGTTCCAATACCATAGAGAAGGACCTGACCGACGAATGCAGGACACTGATTGAGGAAGGGCTGAAAGGATCGGACTACGATCCCGAGCTTTTCGTGTTCTCTAACACCGAGTTCACAAAACCCGGGTCTGAAGAGGAATGGACTGGGTTCGTGACCAGGTTCAAGGAAATGTCCTGGTCAGAATACGCAATGCCCTCCGGATTCCTGTACACCCCCGATACCGTCAGAGCCCTGGAAGAATCGTTTGCATCTGACCGTTTCAAAGACACAGGTTTTGCAAAGATGCTCGACATGGACAGGTTCATCAGTATGCTGAAAGTCTGTGAACCAAGACAATGGAACACCGTAAGGTCGATGTTCGAGGGGATATACGGTGAAGGGGCCGATCTGAAGGGTTTCGGATGCGACCTGTCCGCACTCCAAATTCTGAGGGAAAGACTTCACGCCTTGGAAGAATGTGATTGTTCGGATAGGATATCCTATATCCATGCGAAAGGTCTGGAAAAGTCTCTAAGCCAGTATATCGACAAAATCGGAAACGGTAATACAACCTCCCGAGACTGTCCGATGTAACAGTAGTCTCAACTGACCGTAGATAGTACGGAATTCAAGGTTCTCTCCTATGTTAACATCTGATCCGCGAAGTGGAACAATGCATATGGTATTCCATTGTAACAAACCAATAGGTACCGTACTCTATTCAGCATATCCCTATACCAGTTAAAACACCGTACCGTCCTTGATCCTTTAAAACCCATGGTCCTAGTGCAATTCGTGTGGATTGAACCATGCACATCGCATCGCCGTGCGTG
>JAKSHW010000287.1 GCA_024399195.1 archaeon
CTGAGGGGGATCGCGAAGGAGTTCGGTGCCAGGTTCAGGTTCGAGATGGGGAAGGAGACGGGGGATTTCTTCAAAAGTTTCCTCTACAAGTACCTGAAAGCCCCCAAGAACAAGGAAGGACCTGTGTTCGTCGTATGCAACAAGACCAGGCTCCATGCCCTGCTCGAAGAGGATTACGACACCGTCATCGATATCGATACACGGAACGACGCGATGACCTATCTCGATTCACCCCATTCCCTATGGGCTAACGTGTTGGAGGTCTCGATGGACGGTCTCATGCCCGTGAAGTCGTACATCACGGTATTCTCCCCCACACGTTCGAAGGAGTTCTCCCAATTCGGCCTAAAATACAGGATGCCGTGCTCCGACTGCACCCTGACGGTAAAAGGGGTCGACAGCGGGTCCAAGATCAGGGAGATAGCATCGGAGACCAAAGTCACCGAGGCCGCCTACAACGTCCTCGGTTCCAAGATCGCGGCAGGGATCGAGGAGGACGAGGTCCCCGGCCTGTTGACGGTCTGGGACATGGCCATGAACAATCCCGGAAGGACCAACGTCCTTTTGGGCAACATGCTGAAAAGCGACTGTGCAGGCAACCACCTTTTTGCATACGAGATATGCAGGAAAGAGAAGAACCCCGTCACCGAGGCGTTCCTTGGAAGGATGTACCGCTTGGGACTGACGGTGGAGAAGGACCTCGCCAAGGCCGTAGACCTTCTGGAAGGTTCCCTGGCAAGCGGCCCCAAATGGGTTCCCAAGGAGCTTTACGATGCATTGACGGAAACAGGCACCGGACCTGCCCTTGAAAGAGCGGAAGAGATTCTGGAAAAATACCCCGATGCCGATACGGAGGACACTACTTGAACGGATACGGTCCACTGTCTCCCCTTTCGGACATACCTTTCGACGGGGACCCGGCCGCTTTTTCCGAAAAACTGGAAAAAGCCTACGGTTCCATGAGGCCGAATAAGGCCCTGATCGACCAACCTTACACGAAGGTCGTCCTAGAAGACATCGGATCTATAGAAAAATCAGGAAAATACCTCACGGAAGTGGACGGTACGGAGTTCAGGTTCTTCCTGAACATAGGGGACACGGAGACGTTGCATGTGTTCCTGAACCCTGCGGAAAAGAACGACAGACTCCTGAGATGGTCCTGGAACGGCACAGGCCTGAACATGGCTATAGCCGACCCCATGGTGACAGAGTTCGACATAGCCTTGGGGTGGTTCCTCGGTACCAAGGAAAGCGACTACCGCGAAAAGACCTCCAGATTGATAATGGCGGTCGCCGGAAAATACGGTGTCCCCGATGAACGCATAATCATATACGGCAGTTCAGGGGGAGGGACCGCATCCCTTTTCGTATCGTCCATGATCCCCGGTTCCACCTCCGTGTCCGT
>JAKSHW010000288.1 GCA_024399195.1 archaeon
ACGATGGCCCTCTGCGATTGCGGCATTTGAAAGCGTGCCTTGGATGGCGAACCCCATCCCGCGCCTCAGGATGTTCCTCGATGCGTTGAGGTCCCTGTCTAGGGAATGACCGCAATGACTGCAGATGAATAATTCACTGCTGCCGGGGTCGGTCCTTTCTCCGCATCTGGAACATGTCTGCGATGTGTACGCCGGATCCACGTAGATGATCTTGGCACCAGCTTCTGCCGCTTTGTACCCGAGCATTCTACGGAATTCTCCCGGACGTGCATCGCTGAACGTCCTGTGTGTTTTGTGATTGTTATCCAGATTGTTGATGTCGGTTACCTTCAGGTCCTCCATGATGATGATATCATGCTCCAAGGCGAGCCTGCGGGTCGCCTTATGGAGCATGTCGTCCTGGGCATCCTTGATGTGCTTGTTCATGTGGTTGAGGTATCCGAGATACTTCCTCCTCTCGGGACTATCTTTCTCTGTATTGGAGATCTTCTGCTGGAGCTTTGCCTTCTCCTTCAGCTTCCTCTCGTTGAGACAGAGGTTCTCCACCACGGTGCCGTCGGATACGACGGCGGTCTTCCTGGCACCGATGTCGATACCGACGGGTTCCTTGCAGGGATCTTCCAGGTCGATCTCCATATACTGTTTCGGGTTCACGGTGTCGTAGTAGATGATCAGTTTCCAGGAATCCTTGTTGTGGAATCTCTCCTTCTTGACGATGGCCTGTTTCAGGATGCCCATTTTGGGTAGACAGCGTGCCCGTTCCTCATTGCAGAAATGCACCTCCCCTACCCCGCCGAGATAGATCTTCGGAGCGCATCTGCCTTCGAGCCAGTCGGTACAGAAGTGATACTGGTTGGATGCCGCATAGGTGAAGGTGTCGAAACGTTCCTCCGGTTTCCATCTGGGGAGTCCTCTTTTCACACCGTTCTTCAGGTCATCCAGGTATCTCGCCACATTCTTTCCGACGTCGGTCCCTACCTTGCGTACGCATGCTGCGTACGCATCCTTCATCCAGGGGGTTCCGTTCCTGATCGTACCGGCCATATCCGAAAGGTCGAAACCTGTGGGTATGGGAAGGTAATCGGGTTTGACCGACAACCCGTCGTTTTCCCATGAAGGCCCATCCTCCAGGAACCTGGCTCTGATATCCTGGTTGATCTTCAGGATGTCCTTGCAGTAATCAGTAAGGTCGTTGTGCACACTCCTGCATGCCGATAAAATCAGGTTGAGCTTCTTCTCCTGTTCCGGATGGGGCTTCAGGGGAAGTTCCAGTGTGAGCATCGAACCTTTGACTGCCATTGATTGCCTGTTGGTTGAATGGATATATAAGGTTAAGAGGGAGAGATGGCCGAAAGTGACCGAAACTGAAAAATTGGGTTCATTA
>JAKSHW010000289.1 GCA_024399195.1 archaeon
GGTCCTAATGCAAATACTGTGGAATGGGTCATGCGTGTAGTGCTTCCTTTTTGTATTTCCTGATGACGTTCCCGTACACGTCATGGTCCTCCCCCATGCCCATGAAATAGGTCATGTAGACGAACGAAGACACGTATCTGAACCCCCTGGAACGTCCCTTCACGGAGTTCATCAGGGAGTTCATCCCTTCCAACACACCGTTGGTGAGGCCACTGTCGAACCAGTTCAGGATGCGGTACATGTTGCCCTCGACCGTGTCCGCCAGGGTCTTGAACGGACGCAGGTCCGAGGAGCGTGCCTTGGCGATCCACTGCTCGAGATGTCTCTTCGCGTTCCCGCGTCCGCCCATCCTGTATACCTGGGCGAGGTCTTCCTTGAGGTCGAAGGCCGCGGACATCCGTTTGCTGAGCTCCCGGACCTGCGAAAGCAGGTCCTTCTGTTCGGCGTCCATGTTGGATTCGTTGGTGCTGAGGGTGTAGTACACCTTCAGTCTGCTCGCCTTTATGGGGGAGAGGCCGGTGACGATCTTCCTCAAGGCCTCCGTGGCCAGTTTGACCAGATGGAACCTGTCGCATGTGATCTTCGACCTTTTGAAATATCTCCTGATGCCTGTGATGAACGGCCTTCCGAAGTCGCAGCTGAAATCCTTTATGTTCCTGGGGCTCCCTCCGTGCTTGCTGAGGAACGTGGCGAACCTGGCCAGCGTCTTGGAGTCCTTGCCGGGTGTGACGAACACGACCCTCCCCGTGTCCATGTCTATGAAAAGCGTGACGAAACACGAACCGGACCTTCCCTTGAGAACGGACCTCTCGTCGACACCGACCCTTTCCAGTCTGGACAGGTCCAGATGTTTCAGACCGTCCTTCACATGGGCGGCGATGAGCTTCCTGAGCTTCCGAGGGTCCACCTTGAACTTGAGGGCGACGGTACACGGTGCCATCGAACGGCACAGCGACACCAGGAATATCTCCATCATACGGGTGAACCTCGACCTGCGGTCCGCCCAAGGCACATCGATCTCCTTGACCCCGCAGTACGGACAGTCCGCACGCGGCACGTCCGCGTGCAGATATGCCTTGGTACCGTTCCAATCGAGGCTTCTCCAGACCCTGTGCACACGGTCGTGGACCTTCACGTCCTCCTTGCAACAGGGACATACCACCGTCCTTCCGCGCGGATAGTCGACGTGTATGGCCAGTTCCATACCGTCCTTCCCCTCCTCAGTACACAGGTCCGTGATCTCCCACGGTTCCTCCAGGTTCATGGTGAGCCTGGCGAATTCCATAAGCTCCATAGTGCCCCCGATGGAGTCGGCGTATTTTGGGTTATCCTACAGCACTACATGACCCATTCCACAGTATTTGCATTAGGACC
>JAKSHW010000029.1 GCA_024399195.1 archaeon
TTGCCTTGGGCCTAAGGTTGCTGTATCCGCATTTGCGGCACTTGGATGCCTTGACGGGGTTCGTTGCATAGCAGTTCATGCAGACGGACTTCTCAAGGAGCCTGTGCTCAGCCTCTTTGAAACGGGCCATTTTTATTCCTCTGTCCTGTCGAATGGACAGCTATTATAAAAGAGTATTCCAACCTTTACTATATATTATAGGACAGGTGGATTGACCCCGCATCCGGCACTTATGCGAAAGCCTTTCTGCCCAGCTTTACCGAGGACGTGATCTCATCGGTGGACTTCTTTCCGAGCACCAGATATGCGTACACGGTTATCGCCAATACGCCCACGGTGTCCGCGGTAAGGTCCCCCATAGTGTCGGATGCACCGTATACCATGTACGGATTGCCTGCGATCGCATCGGTACTGCCCTCGAGGACCTCCCATATACCTCCGAAACTGAGGGCCACCAGGAACAGCATTATACAGAAACCGGCCCTGTTGCCCAAGGTCACGTATTCGGGAGAGCGTGAATCCATTAGTGCCAACGCCAGAAACACTATGCCTGCCACGATCGTGGAGGACACAACATGGCCCATGTCCCCCCACCAACTTACATCGAGGTACAGCCCGAGGTTCAGACTGATCACGTAGAAGTACATGTTGGCGGTGATGATAGCGACCATCCACATCGGAAGGGCCAACAATTTCAGTACCCTGAGCAGAGGAAGTATCATGATAAGGATCGCCCAAAGGACACATGTCGCTACAAGGTATTCCCTGGGATGACCGGACTCTAGGCCGGGGGCCATACCCAGGACGACGAACAGGCATATCACCATCATGGACATTGGACCGACGACGAGGAACGCCTTTGCCAGAAGGAGCTCGTGTTCCTCGGACCATGCGGTCATGCCCTGACCTCCAATCCGTTGGCGTTCAGGACCAGATGTTTTTTCCTCATCGAACCACTTAACAGGTACGAGGATAGGATCAGGAACAGAAGGGTCGTCATGAACCCATAGATGATGTATCCGTTGTTGAGATTGGAGGTATCGTATTCGACATTGTGCATGATGTATTCCAACACGAACCCAGGCACCTGTACGCCCATGGCTATAAAGACCGAAAGCCCCCTCACCATGGCCCAGTTGAAAACGGCCCCGAAACGGCTGGAGAGTGCTATGTATATGACCATCACGAGAGGGACCATCACGACCGCATGGACCGTTCCGATCAAAAGTCCCCATATGTCGTTGTCGATACCTTTTCTCATGACCATCGTGTCGTACGATACGACGGTTATGGACAACGAATTGGTAATAAGAAGGAGCAAAGCGGTCAGACATACCAGCACGTATGCACGGATAGTGCCCATCCCACATGCTATGGAACCGAACACCAATGCGAACAGAGCGGTCACCAGACCGATCCCGTCATTGTCGGATATGGCTACACACAGACCTATCAAACACAGGACGATGTTGAAGACCATAACACAGTTGTTCTGATTCATCATTTGAGTTACCATGAACGATTATATGTTTTTTCCTAAACTCGGTTACTGTAAAAATATAAAGAAACCTCGTTAAAGAGGATAGATTATGTAAAGAATAGTGCATAATCGATGGTCTTCCGTCCAAACAAGATTGTTTAGGGAAAAACCTAAACCGAGGTGGAACGGCCCTTTCCGATGCCGCTCATAATACATCTGAAAGCAGGGAACACCAAGGTCACGAGGAGGATGTTCCTGACCAATATCACCAAGATGCCGAACACTCCCAAAGGCTCTCCGACCCCTCTCATACCGAAATTCACCAGGAAATCCAACTGGGTCAGGAACAGTACGACTATGAACAGACCCTTCACACGGCCCGCCGTGACCGCATCCATGCCTTTGACCGAAAGCAGGACCAACGGTATCAACCATATCACGTACTGACCCGAAAGGACCGACGAGATACATACGAACGCCCATACCGAAAGGAAGGACATTATGAAAAGCCTGTCTTCACAACATCCCTTCGGACCACGGAACACTTTGAACGCATATAGGATGTACAGACACACCTCCGCCACGGCGGCGATCGGGAACATGACCCCTGCAAGGGCGTCGGCCAACGGTCCGGTTATATTGTCGGAACCGTTGGAGAAGACCACGGTCACATCGGCCATATCGAAGATGGCCAAGAACTCCAACACGGACGCCGGCAACGATTCGATCTCTAGAAGACGTTCCGTATGGTAACCCATGAACGCCAACGGGTTCGCTCCCATGAGATATATCGGTACAAGACACACCAATGCCGTGACGACATATGCCGCGAAGCCCTTCGCAATGCCTTTGTAGTCCCCCTTATCGGCCATGTAGAGCACGAACACGGGGAACAGCAGTACGGGGTACAGTTTCACCATCATGGCCAAGGAAAGGACGGAGAACGCCGACAAAGGCCTGTCCTCCACAAGGAACATAATAGCTACAACGGTCAGGACCGCAGGTATGATGTCAAAACGGTCCAGGACCATCTCCGCCATTATGATCATCGAAGCGGAATAGAACAGTACAGTCTTGGAAGTGCTGTAACCTATCCTCTTCGACAAACGTACCATGGCCCAAAGGCCTATGACGAGGAAAACGACGACCATGGCGACGAAAGCCACCTGGTACGTTTCCGGGGTCCATCCGAACATACGTGGGATGAACAGGAAAAGATAGGCCGCAGAAGGATATTCCCAGCCTTTCAGAACAGGTTCACCGGTCTCATAGTAGATAATATCCTGCGAATAGGGGACTATCCCATGGAACATCGCATCCGCATACGGGTAATAACCGTCGATGACCGACGAGATTATGTCGGTGGACTGGACCACTGTCACCAGAACTGCGGCCAGGAACACGAATATCGCCGACAGCCCCCCGTACATACGGACAGGGGTCATGGACGAATCATCGGTGAGCGAGGATACGAACGACATGTGACACGACCTCAGGTCCTGAAAAGCGAGGTCTGTTGAACAAGGTCGCCGTACCGGTCACCTGTGATACTGCCGAAAAGCTCGTGGGTGACGTAGTCGGGGGCGACGGCATCGACGATCTCCTTCACACGGGGACTCGAAAACGGACGGTGCTGGTCGATGTTACCCGCATGCTGGAACGCCTTCTCGGACACATGCTTGAAATCAATGTAGGGGTCTGTGAGATCTTCTTCGAACGTACGGCGGTATTCCGCGGTGGTGCTAAGCTGGAGATGCATGCTCTTGATGCGGTCCTTCATCTCATCGGGATATCCCGATACCACACCGAGGACCTCGTCGATTGCACTTTCCTCATCGAACGCCCCAGGGCAGCAGTTCATCAGATGACCTGTGTCCAATGTGAATCCCCAGTTGTCGAACTCGAGATTGTCCTCGAACACACGCCACTCGTCCGGGGACCTGAGGGTCAGACTCTCCCACCACAAGTTCTCGAACGATATCCTGAACGGTGGTTCCCCATGGGGGAATTCCTTGGCGACCTCGTTCATGACCTCGGCGAACGACTTCAATATCGCAAGGTCGTCGCTCCTGTGACAGCGCCTGAGGACCTGCCTCATGTCGGTGTTACCTGCATGGAGGACACCGTACGCTGGAGACAGAGGTTCGGCGCAACGGATGGCATACACAATGTTCGGGACTATCTCTTCTCTACATGTTCCGAACCCGAAATAGCGGGGATCCCCCTCTACCTCCTTGTACGGCCTGGATTCGAGGACACTGCGCCAGTCCAACGCATACGGCAGATGGACCGAGACGACCTCCGGAACATTGTAATAATCCAGATCGACGGGTTCAAAGAGTGTGAAAAGTTCCAGACCCTCGACGCCCAATGCGCCGAGTTTCTGGGAAAGGTTGCCCTGACCGGGGATGTCTTCGAATTTCTCAAAAACCGACCAGGAGTGAATGTGGATCATATCAAATCGAACGCTGCGGAGAGTGCAGCACTGATAGCGATCTCGGCCCTTCCGCCACCGCCGACGATGATGACGTCATCTTCGGTAATGTTGCTCT
Organism: archaeon; assembly: GCA_024399195.1. GTDB lineage: Archaea > Thermoplasmatota > Thermoplasmata > Methanomassiliicoccales > Methanomethylophilaceae > Methanomethylophilus. The sequence continues at coordinate 4,033 of JAKSHW010000029.1, forward strand.
CTTTGCGGATAGTGTACGCTATCTCGGGGGTCTGTTCGTCCATGTTCCAATCAGGGGGAACCATGAGGTTTCCGTCACGGAGGACGATCGTGGTGCAACCGTCCGCTCCGGCCTTGATACCGGCGTCCCTCTGGCGCATACCGTTGTCGATCTTGGATGCGACACCGAATACGATAACGGCCTGCTGGTAGTCACCCAATACCGAGTCGAGCTTGGGGATGGTGATCATCCTAAGGGGGATCTGCTCGAGGAATGCAAGACCGGCCTTCGTGATCGAGATACCGGTCTGCTTGATGATGACGAAGTTCCACTCACGGAACTTTTCGAGAATGCGACGCATGCTTCCCTCGCCGACACCAACCATTTCTGCAAGTTTCTTACGTCCGACCCTTTTTCCGTCCGCGAGAATGTACAATGCGTAATACACATCCGCGTCAGTGAAACGGAACATGGGTCCAAAAGCAGGAATGTCCATAATCTTCATTTTAAATCTCCTCCAATGGGTTTGAAGGGACCGGTGCGGACCGGCCCCCGTTAAAGTTTTGACAGGGATCAGAAGGTTCTGATCTTACCGTTGATGATCTTCTCGGAGACCTTGTCGATATTGTCGAGCCAGTCAGCTGCGATCTCGTAGGCCTCGTCCTTCCACTTGTTGAGCTTGGGACTGTCGGTGACACCGGTGTTGATGATGTCGATATTGGCGTTGAGAGGATCGGAGATGGTGTGACCGATCTGGGAGAGAAGCCTTACGTGGATCTCTGCGTCGGCCTTGACCTTCTTTGCGACGTCCTGTGCGATGATGGTGGAAAGAACGTTGTAGATCTTTCCGACGTGGGTGATGGGGTTCTTACCGGAGGTCGCCTCCATGGACATGGGCCTGAAGGGGGTGATGAGTCCGTTGCACCTGTTACCCCTTCCGACGGAACCGTCATCTCCCATTTCCTGGGAAAGACCGGTGACGGTGAGGTAATAGACACCGCGCTCGTAGTCGTCTCCGGTGTTGAGGTCGAGCTTGAGGTTCTCGCCTGCACCGTATTTGTCGATGATCTTGTTTCCGTTCTCGACGACGAGTCCTTTCATCTCCTCGATGATGGACTGGTATGCCTGTGCGTCATCGACGAACTTGTCGACCATTGCACAGCAGACGGTCATAGTGATGTCTTTTCCGACCCTGCTGCACATGACCTTGACATCCTGTCCTGCCGCGGGGATGGCTTTCTTCATGACACCGTTGATGTACTCCTCGGTCTTGAGGGTGAGCTGGTCGGTGACGGAGAAAGGCGCGAAACCTACTCCGAAGGAGGTGTCGTTGGAAAGGTAGTTAGAAGCCTTGTAGACACCGGTAAGGTCATCGGAACCCATTCCGAGCTTGGTGTCGAGAATGATGTCGGAGTCGATGTCGAGGTGGGGGTAGGTCTTCTTGAGGTAGTTCCTGACACCTTTGAGGGCGGTGGACTCTACGGGGAGGGACTCGGTCTTTCCGTCTTTCTCGATGTAGGTGGTTGCACGTCCGTCCATGAGGACGTAGACGGGTTTGATGATCTCTCCTCCGCCGAAGGCAGGGGCGGAAATACCGGCGACGACCTCGGTCTGGTCGGTGTTGTGGTGGAGAACGTGGCCGACCTTGTCCTTGTACATTGCACAGAGGGCCTCGCTCACGGTCTCGGCGACACCGTCTGCGACGGAATCGGGGTGTCCGATACCTTTTCTTTCTACAATCTCGATCTGCCTGAGGGGAACGGGAACCTGATCGATTCCATTAACGTAAATGTTCTTTTTAGCAACCATTAAAATCCCTTCTTATCAGGGGTTGTGTACTGGTTTATAGTTAATAAACACATTTGATAGTAATATTCTAATAAGAATACTTATTATGTGTATCCATGAAATTCCCTCCGGCAACCGATATCCGCAGGATGAGAAAGGCCTTGGACATAACCCAGACCGAACTGGCCAAACAGTCAGGAATCAGCCAAAGCACCATCGCTAAAATCGAGAGGGACAGGATCTCCGCCAGCTATGAGACCGTCGTGAAACTTTTCGAGACCCTCGACGACATAGCGAAAGGGGAGAAACACGACCTCACCGCATCCGATGTGGCCTCCAAGGACATCGTGACCGTCCAGAGCAGCGACAAGGTCCGTGTCGCATCAGAGCTCATGCGTACGGCCGGGTTCTCACAGCTCCCCGTCTTGAAAGGGGACGCTCCTGTAGGAAGCATCTCCGAAAAGAGCATTTTCGAAAAGATACGCAGCGGAAAGACAATGGACGAACTGAAGGACGCCCCCATATTCACGATCATGGACGAATCGTTCCCCGTCATCAACGAGAGCACTCCCATAACGTCGGTCACCACCATGATGAGCGACGCCAACGCCGTCCTCGTTGCCAGAAAAGGTAAGCTCGTAGGAATGATCACTAAAGCTGACATCCTCAAACTGCTGTAAGGTCCGGGACCTTACAACAGCTTGACACCGTTCTGCACCATACGGTAGTACGTGAAATCCTCGGGGGCATAGGTGTTCCTGAAAACCTCTATGGCCTCCTTTCTGACCACTTCACGGTCCTTGTAACGGTTGCTGACGTGGATCAGTATAAGCGCCTTGACACCCGCATCGCGTGCGGTCTCGGCCGCGGAACGTGCGGTGCTGTGGTAATGCTCGTCGGCAAGAGCCTTCTCCGAATCCATGTAGGTGGACTCGTGGATAAGGACGTCCACATCCTTCACGGCCTCGTCCAACGTGGCACATCTGGTGGTGTCCCCGGTATATGCGACCGAAGCCCCTTTCACAGGTTTGGAAGCGATATCGGAAAGAAGCACTCCGTTGACCTCCCCTCCTTGTTCCAGTACCCTGAAATCCTTTCCTGAGATGCCCAAGGATTCGGCTTTTTCCACATCGATCCTGCCCCTGACGTCGGGTTCCCTTATCACATAGCCCTGTGACGGTATTCCATGGACGGTGGCGAACGCGGACACGGAAAGGTCCTTCACGTCCACCGTCTCACCGGGCGACATATCCTTCATCGTAAGTTCGTAGGGAATGGTACCCTCGCATGCATCGAGACATACCTGCAGGGACCTGGTGAAACCCTCGGGACCATAGACCGAAAGGCCCTCGGTACGTCCGTACATGCCCATGGTCTGTAGAAGTCCGGGAAGACCGTAGAAATGGTCCCCATGGAGATGGGTTATGAATATCGCACGTACCTTCATGAAAGACACGGGGGAGGTCATTATCTGACGCTGCGTCCCTTCACCGCAATCGAAAAGTACAATGTCCGAACCCCTGCGGACCGCGACACAGGGCAGGGCACGGGTCTTAGAAGGGGCCGAGGCCCCGGTTCCAAGGAAAAGAAGATCAAACATTTCAATCGTACATCGCGGCGTCGTACACCGCATCGATGGAACGGTCGGTCTTGGTCTGTTTCTTGTACTGTTTGTAGTGTTCTTTGCAGAGGTGGACGCTGCGGTGTTCTCCGTCCTTGAGGACGAGGTTGCACCTGGTGACCTGTTTGATGTTGATGGACCTCTCGCTTACAGACTCGCATCCTTTGACATCGCAGATCTCTACTTTGGTGTGGTGGCCAACGGTACTTGACATAAACGCCCCTATCCTGCGCATGGATTTATACTGCTCGGAATCAGACCATAGGGATGTCCGAAGGAGGTCTGATATGACCCAGTACCTGCCTCCCCCTAACTGTGATCGTGTATATGCGCCACTTTTTCCTTTGGATGTGGGCTATGAAACCTGCTTTCTCCAAGACCTCCAGATGGTATGAGAGTTTGGAATCCGATATGTGGGTTATGTCCTTGATGATGCTGGGGCAGAGATCTGCCACAAGAAGTGCATGCATTATCTGCAGACGGACGGGTGCCGAAAGGGCCTTGAACTTCTCGGCCTCCCCTTCGAAGGATTCCGAGGATGGGACGGCCTCGATGACGGAACGGATGCCTCCTTTCTTCTTCATGGACTCCTGCATCTCAGGAGGAAGATTGACGAGTCCGTCAACGCCTTTGATAACGATCTTGTCCGTCATGGAACCACTTTCGACACACCGATGTTTCAAAAATATTTGAAATGTTGGTTAGAAACAGGGTCTGAAGATGTCAAAAACATGACGGACCGTATCGATGATGCCATCCTGTGCGGAATACGATGGCCATAATGGTACACAATGAGCCAGTACCGATAAAATCCAACTGTCCGTAAGATATCGGTGAAAATGTCCAATAGCCCATGAAGGTACTCTTTATTTAGAGCAAACCATATCCCACGTTATGACTAAAATTGCACCGTCTCTGCTCTCATGCGATTTTTCACGTTTCGGTGAAGAGCTCTCACGCATAGAACGCTCGGGTGCAGATTGGGCCCACCTCGATGTCATGGACGGGATGTTCGTACCTAATCTGACCTTCGGGGCCCCCATCATAAAAAAAGTGAGGAAATGTACCAAACTGCCTTTCGATGTCCACCTGATGATAGAGGACCCTGCGAGATACATCGACGACTTCGTAGATGCAGGTGCGAACCTCATCACCGTCCACACCGAAAGCTCCGGCGACACCATGGCCGCGATCGACAAGATAAGATCGAAAGGTGTGAAGGTAGGTGCGACCCTCAATCCCGGAACCCCTGTCACCGATCTCGATCCCTACCTCGACAAGCTCGACCTGGTCCTGATCATGACCGTGAACGCAGGTTTCGGCGGACAGAAGTTCCATGAGGAATGCATCCCCAAGATCAGGTACATCAGGGAATGGGCGGACAAACACAACCCTTCCCTCGAGATATCCGTCGACGGAGGTATAAACCGTGAAACGGGTAAAATGTGTGTGGAGGCAGGAGCTACGGTCCTCGTCGCAGGAAGCTCCCTCTTCGGTCTGGAAGACATGACCGACGAGATCGCCCTCTGGAAGAAATACGGTCCTGACGCCGAGTGATCGCATGGGAGTAAACCTATCGGACCTGGTGAATCCCGAACCGGTGGAGCTGGAAGACCTCCGCGGAAAAAGGGTCGCCGTCGATACGTACAACATCGCATACCAGTTCCTGTCGGCCATCAGGCAGCCCGATGGGAAGCCCCTCTGCGACAGCATGGGCAGGACCACGTCCCACCTGTCCGGTTTCCTCTACAGGACCGCCAATCTGATAGAGTCCGGGATCGAACCCATTTTCGTTTTCGATGGAAAACCCCACGCCCTGAAGGCCGCTACCTTGGAAGAACGCAAGGAAAGGAGGCTCAAGGCCGAAGAGGAATGGAAAGCGGCCGTGGAACGTGGTGACATGAAAGTGGCGCATGCGAAGGCACAGCAGACCTCCAGGATGACCCCTGAAGTAAGGGAGTCCGCCAAAGAGCTCATAGGCTATCTCGGGTTCCCGATGGTGTTCGCCCCTTCCGACGGAGAGCAGGAAGCGGCGTACATGTGCCGCAAAGGGGACGTGTGGGCCGCAGCCTCGCAGGATTTCGATTCCCTCCTTTTCGGAACCCCCATACTCGTGAGGAACCTCACACTTACGGGAAGGAGGAAGGTTCCCGGCAAAGACCTGTACAAGGAGATAAAGATCGAGAAGATCGAGTCTGAATCGTTCCTGAACTCCCTCGGCATAACGAGAGAACAGCTTGTCGACATGTGCATCCTCATGGGTACCGACTTCAACGGCGGTATCAAAGGCATAGGTCCCAAGAAGGCCCTCAAATACGTCAAGGACAACAAGGACCTCGAACACATCCTCCCCAAGCTCGGAGAGGAGATCCCCGAATACGAGGAGATCCGTTCCATCTTCCTCGACTACCAGGGTAACGACGACTACGATGTCAAACCCGGCCCTATCGATAGGGAAAAGGTGATCGAGATGCTCACCGGATACGATTTCGAACAGGGCAGGATAGAGGGCGCCTTGGACAGGATCGAGAAGGCACGCAAGGTCAACAAGGCCAAGAAAAGCCAGAGATCGTTGGACAGCTGGTTCTGATGCACTGCACGGACGCCCACCTGCATCTGACCGAACAGGGCGTGTCCGGAATATACCCGGACCTGGACGACCTCGAGATCGTGTTCTCCTGCACGTCACGTCCCGAGGAATGGGCGATACAGGAAAAGATCCAACACAGAGGTCTGAAACGCTTCTACGGGCTCCATCCGTGGTATGCGGACCTTTGGGACGAGGACGTCGGAAAGACCCTCGTGTCGTTCCTGGAAAAGGATTCCGAGGCAGGCGTAGGCGAAATAGGGATGGACTCCAAAAAAGGAGACCCAGTCACCCAGTCCGACATCTTCGGGAAGCAGTTGGAACTGGCGTCGGAATACGGAAGAACCGTCACCGTCCACATGGTAGGTATGGAGAAACAGGTGTTGGAACACCTCAGACCGTACCGCAAAGACATACCGGCCACGATACTGCATTCGTTCAAGGCCGAAAGCTACATCAGACCGTTCTCCGAGCTCGGATGCTATTTCTCACTGTCACCGAGACTGCTCGACAAGGCCGATGAGAAACTGAAACCGTTTATCGGACGTATCCCCGAGGACAGGATCCTGGTGGAGACGGACGCACCGTTCACAGGAAGGAACTTCGAAGACATGCACAGCCTCATGGAAAGGTTCGCCGGACTCAGAGACATGCAGGTGGAAGAGTTCACCGAGACCGTATACAGGAACATGGAGAGGATATTCTGAGCGACGACATCAGTGCACGCACGACATTGCTTATCGGTGAAAAAGGAGTCGAAAAACTAAGGAACACGTTCGTCGTGGTATGCGGTTGCGGTGCCGTCGGAGGATATGTCATCGAGGGACTTGTACGTGCCGGGATCGGCAGAATGAGGGTCGTGGACACCGATGTGTTCTCCGAGAGCAACATGAACCGTCAGGTCCTTGCCACCATGGACACCATCGGAAGACCGAAGGCACAGGTCGCCTGTGAACGTGCAAGGTCCATAAACCCCTCCATCGAGATCGAATGCATGGAATCGATGGTGAACGCGGATACCGTGGACGCCATACTCTCCGGCTCCCCCGATATACTTGTGGACGCCATAGACACCATCGCCTGCAAGACCTCCCTTCTCACCAAAGCCTCCGAAATGGGCATCAGGACGTTCTCCTCCATGGGTGCCGCCATGCATACGGACACCCTTTCCCTGCATGCCACGAAGCTGGAGGATACCAGGGTATGCCCCGTCGCACGTCAGCTGAGGAAGAAGCTCAAGGACGTGGACACGAGGAACATGGTATGTGTATGGTCCGACGAAGTACCCCCTACGCCCACCGAAAGGGACGCACACGGCAAGAGCATACTCGGTTCCCTTCCCACGGTCCCCGCCGTTTTCGGAATGACACTTGCCAATCTGGCCATACTGCATGTGCTCAAAGGTCCATCGATGGATTACAGATGACATATGCCGTCCAGAACGGAAATCTGGAATATACCTCCCTATCATAATTCTTATATGGAATACAAGGATAGGCGAAGTTACCGCCGGAAAAGATAACCCGGCCTGAGGTAATGCGATGATAAAGCAGATCCAAGGTAACTACGCGGCACCCAAACTGGAGAAAGAGATCCAGGAACAGTGGAAGGCCGAACAGGCATACGAGAAGACCAAAGAGAAAAGACAGGACGGAGAGAGCTTCTACTTCCTCGACGGACCTCCCTACACCACCGGTTCCATCCACCTCGGAACCGCGATGAACAAGACCGTCAAGGACGTCCTCATCAGATATTGGAGGATGAACGGATACAACGTCCGCGACCAGCCCGGTTTCGACATGCACGGACTTCCCATCGAGGTCCAGGTCGAGAAGAAGATCGGGGTCCACTCCAAGAAACAGATCGAGGAAGAGATCGGTATCGACAACTTCGTCAAGACCTGTCAGGACTTCGCTTACGGACTCCACGCCACCATGACCGATGCGTTCAAACAGCTCGGAGTATGGATGGACTGGGACCACCCCTACCAGACCCTCAAGCTCGATTACATGGAGTCTGCATGGTGGACCTGCCAAAAGGCATTCGAGAAAGGCCTCCTCAAGGATTCCAGCCGTGTCGTCACCTGGTGCCCCAGGTGTGAGACCGCCCTCGCAGAAGCGGAGATCGACTACTCCGACGAGACCGACCCCACCGTGATGGTCAGGTTCCCCCTCAAAGACGGTTCCGGAGCCTCCATCCTTATCTGGACCACCACCCCTTGGACCCTTCCTTCCAACATGGCCGTAGCCGTACACCCCGATGAAGAGTACGCAAAGGTCAAAATGATCAAAGAGGACGGATCAGAAATCGTTCTCATCATGAAATCACAGGCGGAGTACGTCATGAAGGCCGGAGGATACGAGTCCTTCGAGATCCTCGACACCTGCATCGGAAAGGACCTCATCGGAATCGAGTACGAGCCCCCCTTCGAGATCGGAGAAGGCCTCAAGAGAACCGAGTACACCTACAAGATCGTCGATGCACCTTACGTCGAGAAGGACAACACCGGATGTGTCCACACCGCACCCGGGTTCGGACCTGACGATTTCGACACCGGTAGGAGATACGGACTCGTACCCTTCTGCCCCGTCCTCGAGTCCGGAAGGTTCTCCGACGACTTCCCCATGATGGCGGGAAAGAAGGTCAGGACCTGCAACGACGAGGTCATCGCCTATCTCGAGGAGAAAGGAATCCTCTACAACAAATCCAAGATCAAACACAGGTACGGACACTGCTGGAGATGCAAGACCCCTATCATCTACAGGAACACCCGTCAGTGGTTCATCGACGTCCCCAAGGTCAAGGAGACCATGCTCGGAGAGATCGACCGTGTCAAATGGGTCCCCGACTGGGCCGGATCCGGAAGGGAGAAGAACTGGGTCGACGGCGCCAGGGACTGGTGCGTCTCCAGGCAGAGGTTCTGGGGAATCCCCCTCCCTATCTGGGAGTGTAAATGCGGTTGCAGGAAGGTCGTCGGCCAGTACGAGCAGCTGAAGGACGGACAGGGCTACACCGAGGGTATGGACACCCACAGGCCCTGGATCGACAAGGTCACCTTCACCTGCCCCGAGTGCGGCAAGACCATGAACAGGGTCCCCGACGTCATGGACGTATGGTTCGACTCCGGAGTGGCCGCCTGGGCAGACCTCGGCTACCCCAAGAGACAGGACGAGTTCAACAAATGGTGGCCCCCCAAGTTCATCGTAGAGGCCCACGACCAGACCAGGGGATGGTTCTACACCCAGCTTGCAGCAGGTGTCGTCTCCTTCGACAGGGCACCCTACGACGAGGTCATGATGCACGGATGGATGCTCGATTCCAAAGGAAGGAAGATGTCCAAATCCCTCGGAAACGTCGTCACCCCCGAAGAGGTCATCGAGCAGTACGGAGCGGACTCGCTCAGGTACTACATGGTCATGGCAAACGCCCCCTGGGAGGACACCGCTTTCCAGAAGCTCGGACCCAAGGACGCATGGAAGGTCCTCAACACCTATTGGAACGTCGCCGTCTTCGCAAGCATGTACATGGCGATCGACAAGTACAACCCCGAGGACCACACCTACGAGAGCATCAAGGACACCCTCAAGGACGAGGACAAATGGATGCTTTCCAGGACCGAGAAGATGAAGAAAGCGGTCACCGCCGGCATCGAGAGCAGGGAGCTCCACAAGGTCGCCCGTGCACTCACCGACTACATCATGGAAGACCTCTCCCGCTGGTATCTCCACCTTGTCAGGGACAGAAGCTGGGACGAGAACAGCTCCGATGCAAAGACCGCATCCTACTTCACCCTCCACAGCGCCATAATGGCCACCGCGATCGCACTCGCACCCATCTGCCCCCACATCACCGACAAGGTCTACAGGGCAATGGGCGGAACCCAGCTCACCGTCCACATGGAGGACTGGAGCAAGTGCAACGAGGACCTCATCGACGAAGAGCTCGAGCACAGCATGAAGCTCATCCAGAACATCAATGCGGTCGTCGCGGATGCAAGGGACAAGATGGGAAGCAAGAAGAGATGGCCTCTCAAGGCGGTCTACATCAGAGGAAACAAGTCCTCCGTCAACGACTCTGTGAGGAGGTTCAACGACATCCTCGCACAGCAGGTCAACATCAAGGAGATCGACTACATCGAGAGCGGAACCAAAGCCCCCATCGATGCAGAGCCCATACCCTTCGACGAGGGAGACCTCCTCATCGATTCTTCCGTCACCCCTGAGATCGAGGCCGAAGGATGGGGAAGGGATGTCATCAGGAGGATCCAGCAGATGAGGAAGGACTTCAAGCTCAACGTGGAGACCAACATCAACTGCGAGATCAAGGCAAGCGAGCACATCTCCAAACTTCTCGACAGCTGGAAAGAGAACATCTGTTCCGAGGTCCGTGCCGAGTCCATCACCTTCGTGGAAGCCCCTGCAGGCGAGCGTGTGCAGGAGTGGGAGATCTCCAACGAGATCATCACGATCGGTATCTCCGCAGTGATCTGAAACCAAAAGGGTGGGAAACCACCCTACTTTCTTTTTGTTCATTGATGGATTTTTAAGTTCATCAATACAGAGTTGGTTTTGTTAACACTTATTTAACAATAAACCGATACCAGAACGGTATTATGAATAGAAAGATCTTGGCTGTGCTTTTGACAGCCATCATGATCGTCCCCGTGTTCGTCACAATGACGATGGGGGACGGTTCTGAAGCGGAAACCACCGTCGTAGTGGAAAGCAGTCCGGACTTCGCTCCGTACGACTACTACTATGGCGACGAATTCACGGGTATCGATATGGATATCCTACGTGCGATAGGTATGGACACCGGAATCAACATCACGTTCCGTCAAAATCTTTTCGATTCCATTCTCCTGTCCGTAACCCAACACAAATGCGATTTCGGTGCGTCAGGGTTCACTATAAGCGAAGAAAGAAAACAAAGTGTAGACTTCACCGAACCGTATTCGGTCATCAGACAGGTGGTCGTGGCAAAGGCAGGACTCGATATCACCTCCGAAGCCGATGTCAAAGGCAAGGTTATGAGCGTTCAGACCGGAACATCAGGTGCGGACTATGCAAAGACTCTGACCTCTCCGTCCAACATCATCTACCAGAAGGGATACACCGAGATCGTCCTCGACCTTATCAACGGCAAGGCGTTCTGCGAGGTCGTTGACGATGCAGTCGGTATGGCACAGGTATCGGCACATCCTGAACTACAGGTCTACGATGTCCTTGAAGCGGAACCCGAATATTACGGATTCATCTTCGCAAAGGACAACGAAGCACTCTACAAGACTATCAACGATTCGCTCATCAAACTGAAGGAAAACGGTACCGTTGCCGACATAATCAAGTATTATGCGGACAACGGATTCTCTCTCGATACACCCTCGTATTTCAACAGGGTGAACACCCTTTTCATCCTTACATGCCACGATGTGCCTTTCAGCTACATGGCGAACGGGTTCAACGCAGGTATCGATGCCGATATCCTCAGGGCCATCAGCAAGGACATCGATTACAAGATCAGGTTCAAACAGGTCGATTTCAAAGACATCTTCAAGGAACTGGAGACAAATCCCAGTTACATCGGTGCCGCAGGCATATTCGACACCCCCGAAAGGAGGGAACACCTCTCATTCTCCGACAGCTACATGAGCGACAAACTCGTGGTCCTGGCACCGAAGAACTCCGATATAACGGACATTTCGGTACTCGAAAGTAAAAGTATCGCGGTCGTGATCGGTAACGAATCGGATACCTATGCGGAATCCAAAGGATACGCTGTGAACAGATATACCGAGAACTCCGCAGCGGCTGCCAAGGTGTCCTCCGGCGTGAACGACTGTGCCATAATGGACAGGACCATGGCCAAGGCACAGATAAACAACCATCCTGACCTCGAGATAAGGGACATCCTTACAGACGTACAGGAGAGACCTTACGCTTTCGCATTCTCCCCTGATGCTACGAACCTCTACGAGATCGTAAACGCATCCCTTCTGAAACTCAAGGCAGACGGTACGATAGACGACATCCTCGCATACTACGAGAAAAACGGATATGGGGAAGGAGTGCCTTCGTATTTCGATGATGAGAGTGAGAAGTCCTTCTTCGACAAACTGTGGGACAAATTCACCAAGGACTTCCTGGACATGGACAGGTACCAATATCTCACGAACGGTCTTGCCAACACCTTGAAGATCACGGTGATGGCACTTATCATGGGAATGATCATCGGTTCTGTGGCCGCCATGGTCGTAAGTATGAGCGCCCAGACCGGTAAATGGAAGATACCTGCGGCAATCTGCAGAGTGTACATCACGGTGATCCGTGGAACTCCTGTGATGGTACAGCTCCTTATCATCTACTACATAGTGTTTGCAAGCTCCGATATGAACCAGATCCTCATCGCATCCATTGCGTTCGGTCTTAACTCCGGAGCATACGTTGCAGAGGTCGTACGTTCGGGTATCAATTCGGTACCCAAGGGTCAGATGGAGGCCGCAAGAAGTCTTGGATTAAGCACAGGGGCTTCCATGAAGCTTATCATTCTTCCTCAGGCGATAAGGAACATCCTACCCGCATTGGGTAATGAGGCTATCTCCCTTATCAAAGAGACGTCGGTGGCAGGATACATCGGCGTAATGGAACTTACGAGAGGTGCAGATATCATCAGAGGTCAGACCTACGATGCACTCCTCCCTCTACTGGTTATCGCAGCAGTGTACCTTGCTATCGTCCTGATACTTCAGTACCTTATCAAGAAAATGGAAAAGAGGTTGAACAATGCCTATTGAAAACAATGAGATGCTCAACATCAGAGCTCTGACAAAATCCTTCGGGGACAATCAAGTGTTGAAAGGTATCGACCTGACCGTCCACAAAGGAGAGGTCATATCGATAATCGGCCCATCCGGTTGTGGAAAATCAACATTCATACGCTGCCTGATCCTTCTTGAGAGACCTAGCAGTGGAAATGTGTTTTTCGATGGTAAGGACATACTTTCAAAAGACGTGAACGAAGATGAGATCCGTTCAAGGATGGGCATGGTGTTCCAGAACTTCAACCTGTTTCCCCATATGACGGCCAAAGAGAACATCATGCTTGCACCGGTAAAACTAGGCGTGATGAACAAAGAGGAAGCGTCGTTGGAAGCCGACAGACTCCTTTCGAAGATCGGTCTGCCGGATAAGGCCGATACGTACCCCTCTAAACTATCAGGAGGTCAACAGCAGCGTATAGCCATCGCCAGAGCCCTTGCAATGAAGCCTGAGGTAATGTTGTTCGATGAACCTACGTCCGCATTGGATCCTGAGAAAGTAGGGGAGGTGTTGGACCTCATAAAGGACCTTGCAGAGAACAATATGACCATGATCATAGTCACACATGAGATGGGATTCGCAAGGGAAGTGTCTGACAGGGTACTGTTCTTCTCCGAAGGATATATCGAAGAAGAGGGAACCCCTGCAGAGATATTCGGAAATCCCAGGAGTTCACGTCTTCAGGATTTCCTTTCCAAAGTACTTTGAAACAGATGGGCAGACCACAGAGTCTGCTCATCACACCCATTCTATAGATTTTTAACAGATAGTATCGATACGGTACCATGAGGAAAAACTTCGGTGTAAAACCGTACACCTATCCCCAACCCGTATTCATTATCGGAACCTATGATGAAAACGGTGTACCTGATGCTATGAACGCCGCATGGGGCGGAATAAGCGAAGAGAACAGGATTTCGATCTGTCTCGACCCTACACATAAAACCGTCTCCAATCTCGTAAAGACCGGTGCTTTCACGGTGAGCATGGCTACAGAGTCACAGACCATCCCCTGCGATTATGTAGGTATTGTTTCCGCAAATGATGTTCCTGATAAATTCGCAAAAGCAGGATTCCATGCTATAAAATCCGAAAAGGTAAATGCACCCATCATCGAAGAACTCCCCATGTGCCTCGAATGCAAAGTGCTCTCCTGGGAAGAAAGCACCTGCACACTTATCGGAGAAATAATGAACGTGAATGCAGACGAGTCTATCCTCACTGAGGGTAAAATAGATGCTGAGAAGCTCAGACCTATTGTATACGACCCCTGTGGACATAACTACTACTCCCTTGGAAAAGTAGTAGGTAAAGCGTTCTTCTGCGGTAAAGAGCTTAACTAAACCAGATGGGCCTGGAACAAACAGGTCCGTCTAAATCTTTATAGCGATAGGGCTTACCTGGGTGTATGCTTAAAGTAGTACTTGCCAAAAATCTACGTGATCCACGTTTTTTGAGGCTATACTACGGAAGTTTTCCACCACAGGAAATAATCCCCATACCATATCTGTTCAATACATTGAATATGGGTGGGAAGATGAGATTTTACTTCGATAGTTCGGAATTCGTAGGATTCTGTTACACCTTCGAATACAAAACCTCCGTGTACCTTGCGTATCTTGCCGTATGTCCGGAACTTCGTGGTGAAGGATATGGTTCCGAGATCGTAGATATGGTATTGGGTGAATACAAACATCATAATGTGTTCCTTACTGTAGAGAAAGAATTCGGCAATATCGAAGAAATGAGGATACGCCACAGACGCCGTGAGTTCTACCGCCATAACGGATGGAGGGACACGGGTTTGGTGTTCGTCTCGGAAGGGCTTGAGTTCAATGCGTTCTACGTGGATTCCATGATCCATGAGGAGGACCTCCATGAGACGCTCCGTTACTTCGAACACGCCCAACGCGGATACAAATTCCTGAACTGATTGGACCGGTCCGACCGGGACATGTCTACAGGTGAATAGGTACCCCCATAGAAACGGATGCCTTTCCAAATATCATGTAAAAGACTATCTTTTCGGACCGTATGTTCCGACCTTCGGTCGGAATCCATGATCGGAGAACGACGGTCCGAACAAAGGTGATACCGGAACCGACAGAATCGGGACCGAAAGAAAATGAAACGAAGAAACGGAAGAAAAAGAAAAATGAAGATGAGTCTTCATGCGTAACCTGTTTGACTGCTAGA
>JAKSHW010000290.1 GCA_024399195.1 archaeon
CTCAAGGAGCTCGCACACATCATCGGATACGTGCCTGTGGCATCCAACGACTACAACGTCATGACCGTGCTCGATACGGTCATGGTGGGCAGGTACGCACGCCAGAAATGGAAGGCGGACGCGGACGATATCCTGGTGGCCCACAGGGCGTTGGAGACCATGGAGGTCGAGGACCTCTCGATGCGTTACTTCAACGAACTGTCTGCGGGTCAGCACCAGAAGGTGGCGATCGCGAGGGGACTTGTGCAGGAACCGAAGATCCTGATCCTCGACGAGCCTACCTCCAACCTCGACATCCGCCATCAGATATACGTGTCCGCGTTCCTGTCCAAGCTGTCCGAATGCACGGGCACTACGGTCATCATGATCAGCCACGACCTGAACCTGGCCGCAAGGTTCGCCGACAGGGTCATCGTCATGGAACGTCCGGGAAGGATCCATTCAATCGGAACACCGAAGGAGGTCTTCACGGAGAAGATGATCCAGGACGTGTACAACGTCGGTTGCAAGATCGTGGACGACGACGGTTCTCCACATGTCATACTGAAGAACGTGTTCTGACAGGTTTGGACATGCTATCCGCTAGGCTTTCATACGTCCTGTAGGCCAAGCATATTGGTATTGTTCGGGGGTAGAGTACTTTCGATCGTGGTTGAAATGTCGTAATAAATGTCGTAATAAACGATTAGCGGATAATCCAGTGTCCGATTATATTGGCCCCTTCGGGTCCGACATGCAATCCTGCACATTCGAAGATCCAGGACACTTTTAGATCATTAAGGTTCCCAGATCCGATCAAGGGTTGCATAGGTCCATTTCTATATTGTTTATCGGGACAGTACGGTTTTACCTGTTGTAGTATGGATTCACTGTTATACTAGATAGACAGTGTGTGATTGTATGTGGCCTGTATGTTTAATTCGACATCGGGTCTTCGATTCAAAGGGAGGATGACAATGGGTGAATACACGGCAACGGACATAGCGAAGTACATAATCGGTCAATGTCCGAAGATAGCGAACCTGAAGCTTCAAAAGATGTTGTATTTCGTATGGTGCGATTACTACAAGGCGACCCACAAGGTTCTTTTCGATGACGAGATACAGGCTTGGATGTACGGTCCCGTCGTTCCGAACGTATATTACAGATATCGTCGCTTCGTGGCTATGCCGATAATCGAAAAGGATAGGTTCGAACCCTCATTGTCCGACAGGAACGTTCTTGACCGTTCTATAGGCAAGTACCGGGATCAGAACCATAGGCAGCTGATAAGTAGAAGTCATGTGGAAGGGGGACCTTGGGCCCAGGCCTATGATCCTGCCTTGAGGAACACTGTAATTCCGTTCAAGTCTATCATGGATTATTGTAATAC
>JAKSHW010000291.1 GCA_024399195.1 archaeon
TGACTGTAGCCGGCCGGTGCGGCCCCGATGTAGCGCATATGGGACGCGGAGTCCATTATCTCGGTCACAGGGGTCTTCTTCCTGTGGACTGTGTTGTTGTACACGAACCTCAGGATGGACAACGGACCGTTGGGGATGTCGATCCCGGTCATGCCGATTCCGTGCTTCTTCAGACCGGAATAGTCCGATGTATCACCGAGGCCGTCCCTGACGAACACAGGTCTTCCGTTTACATGCAACGATTCGTACACGATGTGTCTGGGGGACGTCTTGCGGTATTCGTACACGACGGTATCGGAACCGATACTGAATTCGTACACGAACGTGGCGTACTTTCCGGAGAACCCACAGTTAAGGAAGGCGGACCTCTGGAGTTGGAGTGGGTGAGGCGGATGTTCGGTCAAGGTGTAGACTATGTCGAACAACGCCAGTCCGAGGTTGGTCTTTCCGGAACCGTTCCCTCCCAGGACGACCGTCTTGAATAGGTGGCCTTCTTCTACACATTTGGTGTTGAAATCGTATCTGTGTACGTCGGTGAGGTCGATACAGGTCTCGTCGACGAAGTTCCTGTAGCCTGTGACCGTGAACTTCGACAGTATGCACCTATCCTTGGACATCGGGGTGGTCTCCTTGTTTTTTGTAAATATCCTACACTTGTATAAAAAGGAATATCGGTTTATCCGATTTTTTTCGATAATATATGTAATATCTTTCCATCAATATCGTTTGTCAATATCGATTTTTCAATCAATGGGGATGGTTCGGAATCTGGTCGAGGGATGGTGCGGATGTCGCAGTAATGAACGTACAGTCGGGTCGGGAGATGCCATTCGGACGGCAGGAGGTGTTTCGAGTCGCGGTCACTTCGCAACGGAGCGTTTCACGTTCTTCGGGACAAGATGTGCCGGTAGGGATAATCGGTCCGTTTCGTGGTTTTCCGGTCCGGTGCATATCGGAATGGCTCCAAAACGGCCTTCGAGATATGCTCTTTGCAAATGGGAGTCTATACGTGCATCGGATTCGAATTCCTCGAGGGAATACAGTTCGGAGCATCCTTGTTTTTTATCTATAAACCATATCTCATCCTTTCTGAAGATGTCGGGCGACAGGATCCCTGTATCGTAGGTAGTTATGATGAACTGGCCGAGGGTCTCTGCAGATGTTTCCAGATAGTCTTTTACCATTTTCTCTACGACGAGGGGATGCATGGAGGTGCCGAACCCGTCGAAGACCAATGTGCGATCCCGGGCCCCATCGAACAGGGTGGCGCAAAGTTCTGCTATTTTCCGCGTTCCGGTTGATTCTTCCGAGAACAGGAACGATCCTCCGCATGAAGCATGGGTCGTACGATCCCTGTA
>JAKSHW010000292.1 GCA_024399195.1 archaeon
GAGACTAAGGCCGCGGTGGGGGTCCTGGCCCTGGCCGCGACCGTCCCTTCGGTGTGTCCCGCCCACTTGTCGGACGTATGTCCCGTCAGGGAAGGGGTGAATGGGGTGATCACGGCCCCTGCTTCCACTTCCATGGAAATCTCGGTATCGCCGATCACATAGGTGACCGTGAAACAATCCGTGTCCGCATCAACGTCCGTGGAAAGTACGGAAACGGACAGAACGGCCAAGACCGCGGCGATCAGTATCGTCGTCTTTCTGTACATGTTATCTTGTATCTCCTGTGAATCCCGCCCCGAGAGGGGCGGTAATGGGTTTAGGCGGTCAGGACGAACGACCTGTCCCCGGGACCTTCGAAGGTATGGCCCTTCATGTTGGACACGGTGGCCTTGACGCTCTTCCCTTCGGCCGTACGGAAGTCGTATCCGAACAGGGCGTTGGAACCGAGCGTGGTGAGACCGTCTCCGAACGAGATCGATTCTAGACCGGTACATCCCCTGAGGGCGTTGACACCTATCCTCACTACGCTGTCCGCGAGGACTATGTGCCTTATCTTGGAATACGCGTAGAAGGAGAAGTCGCCGATCTCGGTGACACCCTCCTCCACAACCACTTTCTCGAAGTACCCTCTGAACTGGTACCAGGGGGCGGTAGTGGCGGACCAGTTGCCTGCGGACCCGTCGCCGGTCAGCGTAAGGGTCCTCGAACCGTAGTCGACATACCAGGACACGTCCCCTGCCGATCCGTTGATACGTTTCAGGTACAGGGACCCGTCCACACCGACGAACTCCCTAGACACGAGGTTGAAGTCCTTGGCCGCGATCTCCTCGTCCCCTTCGTGGAAGGTCATTCCGAACAGACCCCTCATACCGAGGGAGGTGAGCCCGGACCCGACCCTGACATGTTCCGCGACGGATGTTACGACGGCGTATTTCCCGGTGCCCTCCAGACTGTCGGAGAACACGATGTCGTTAAGATAGGGGTACTTGTAACAGGCATATGCACCCAGATAGGTCACGCCTTCTTCCACAACGAGACCCGACACATGGTTCCTGTAGGCGTACCAGGGCACCGTCTTGGAGGTCCAGTCGGAGGTCCTTCCGGTTCCGGAAACGGTGAGTGTGCCGGTGGAGAAGTCGATCCTCCACACTGTGTCCCCTCCGGCGGAACCTCCGGCCTCGACCAGCGCGTACACGGTGACGTCATGGTTGATCCGGGTCAACGGCGACCAGGTCTCGGTCATGTCGGGATCGGTATAGTATCCGTACACGGGCCTGGGCTGGTCGATGGTCTCCCCTCTGGTGACCGTAATGGGGACGGTAGTTCCGTCGTTG
>JAKSHW010000293.1 GCA_024399195.1 archaeon
AGGCGGGTCGTCAGCCTGGGCATGGACCTCACCCCGTCGGGGACCATAAGCAGATAGCAGTCTGGACGCAGGAACCTGTTGTCCACAAGGCCGGTGTCCTGCGTCGTCACCATGCATTGGAGACCGCGTCTCCCGATCAGGTCCTTGAGGATCCTCTCGGACAGTCCGCAGTGGCAGTGTGCGTCCAATCCGTCGAGGTACAGGAACGATACGTCCCCGAAGTACCTGGACCAGCGGAAATAGGCCATAGCGGCCTCGGTCCCCGGAGAGCAAACGTCCGAGAACGGTACGGCCCTGTTCCCCGATCCCAGGACGAGGACATCGGCCATCCCTGGGATCCCCCTCCTTCCCAGTTCCACATCGGTCCCGGCGAAGTCCTTGAGGAAACCCTGGAACTCCTCCACGAGGCCGTGGGACAGGATGAACGTATCGAATGGTTCCTCATCGTCGGTAAGGCCTATGTGGCGGTACCCGTCCCGTGCGGACCCGATGTAAAGCATACGAGACACGAAGTCCATTATTCCGGTGATCGGGGTATTCTTCCTGTGGATGCTGTTGTTGTACACGAACCTCAGTACGGACAACGGACCGTTGGGGATGTCGGTCCCGGTTATGCCGACCCCGTGCTTCTTCAGACCGGAATAGTCCGATGTATCCCCGAGACCGTCCCTAATGAACACCGGTCTCCCGTCCACATGCAATGATTCGTACACGATGTGTCTGGGGGACATCTTACGGTATTCGTACACGACGGTTTCGGAACCGATACTGAATTCGTACACGAACGTGGCGTACTTTCCGGAGAATCCGCAGTTGAGGAAGGCGGACCTCTGGAGCTGGAGCGGATGCGGCGGGTTTTCCGTCAAGGTGTAGACTATGTCGAACAGTGCAAGCCCGAGGTTGGTCTTCCCGGAACCGTTCCTGCCGAGCACGACCGTTTTGAAGAGGCGACCGTCTTCGATACACCCGGTGTTGAAATCGTACCTGTGTACGTCGGTGAGGTCTACACAGGTCCTGTTCACGAAGTTCCTGTAACCTGCGACCGTGAACTTCGATAGTATACATTTATCATTGGACATCGGAGAGATCTCCTTCAATATGTAATTGCATTTCACTTGTATAAAAAACAAATGTTGATTATTATGGCGGATACTGGGAATATGTGTAATATTTTTCCCTTTGTATATTATGTCAATATCAATTTTCCATTTGATGAATGCCTATGACGGGATCCATCGATCTAACATAGGTATAGGCTGTTCAGAGATGTTATAGAATCGCTCACTTTCGGTACTTTCGGTCACCTCTCCCCCGCTTTCGTTTATATCCCCC
>JAKSHW010000294.1 GCA_024399195.1 archaeon
TCCTTTGTGTCCGATTTCATTTCGGATGCGGTATTCGAGGGTGACAGACGCATGTACGTGGTCGCTACGATGGGTCAGAACACGGGTAAGGCCGATGAACACGTCTCCAGGCTGGTTTCTGGTAAAGGTATGGAGTTCATGGGTTTCACAGGTATCGTGATGACGGACAACTACATCGTGTGGAGCGGGATGCCCGGAAAGGACGTCTATATGGAAACCGTGAAGAAGGCGGAGGATACGGCAAGGTCCGTTGCAATGTTCATCCGCGAAGGAAAACCTATCACCAAGACCGATAAGACCGGTATGGCCGGACTGAAGTCCGGTTTCATCAACAGGATGTTCTCCAAGCACATGAACGATCCCGGATTCTCGTTCACCGACAGATGCACCTCCTGCGGGGTATGCGAGAGTTTCTGTCCTGCCAACAACATCTCTATGAAAGACGGTAAACCCGTGTTCCTGATGAAATGCTTCAGTTGTTTCGGCTGTATTCACCGTTGCCCCGCCAACGCGATCGTAATCAAAGGTAAGACCGAAAGCCGCGGTCAGTACGTGTGTCCCGAGTACGGTAGAAAAGAGTAATAATGACAAAATGGCCGTCGGGACCTCGTCCGATCCCGGCGGTCGGATCTACAGGTTTCAATCTTTCCTTACGCCCACATGGTGGATGTGTGCGGAACTCTTGGATGCCATAGTGAGCTTGCATCTGAGGACGCCTTTCAACGAACCCATGTCGTTGGCGAGGGTTTTCAGTTCACCGAGGGCACCTTCGAGTGTGATGACCTCCATGCACCTTCCATGGTCCAGATGCATGTGCATGCTTGCGCTGATGTGTGCGAGGGCGGAATGCTGGATCACGGTCAGTTTTTCAGATAGTCCGGTCGCTTCATGGTCATAGACCATGACGATGACGCCGCACATGTTCTCATCTTCGTTCTTCCATTCGGTCTCTGCAAGGGAATCACGGACCAGGTCTCTGATGGCCTCGGACCTGCTGACGTAGCCTTTCTTGTCGATTACCCTGTCAAATTCGGCAAGGAGTTCAGGTTCTAGGGAAACTCCTATGCGTGTTACTCCGTCCATAAGACCGTATCATCAAAACGATAGATAAATCTATTGAGATGCATACGAAAAGGATACGATTACTCTTCAGTAGTGTTACTATTTTTGATTTTAATTACATTGCGTACAATCTAAAATGGACACTGTGTAAGGTTCGTGTAGGTGTGTTTAAGGTAGTGGTATATAAGCAGGGGCCGTTCACCTCCGTATGACAGACCTCTCCCAAAAGGTCGCACATCTCTTGGACGCATCCGTGGA
>JAKSHW010000295.1 GCA_024399195.1 archaeon
ATGCGAAACAGTACATCACGGTGCCTATGAGGAGACATCCGAACAGCATGAACATCGCGGAGGGGATGTTTCCGTCACCGAGGGCCTCAACCGCGAAAAGGATCACCGAGCATACGATGTAGAAACGCGACAACGCTTTGAAAAGGTCGGTGTTCTCGGGAGTGAACGGGCTGGGTTCGTCCCTGATGGAACACATCAGGCGGTAGACCGTGAAGACCGTGGCCACACCCATACCGAGGATGATGCAGGTCAGAACGAGGTCCGACCATCCTTTGGAGACATCGATGCCCAGAGAGTCGCGTAGCAGGTCCGCGATGTCCGGGGACATGTACGCACCGATGCCCATGACGACCATGGCCGTAAGCACCGCCACTATGACCATGCCGCCTACGAGCATGGTCTTGGATCCGTAGGTGCATATCTTCCTGAGGGTGACCAGGTCGCCTTTCATACAGTCTCCGATGGTCTACGGATACATAACGGATGCGGGGCATGTCACGGTTCCATGTCGTTTTTCTGTACAGACTTAAACAAAGATTCAAAAACGGGACGGACATATGCGTGCCTATGGCAGATGTTAAACCGGTTAACGCCGGGTGGTTCAACGTGTTCAGACCGTGGACCCTCCATGGAGCCGTTGTGCCGGTTCTCATCGGAGGTGCCGTCGCCTATGTCGACGGTGTCTTCTGTTGGTGGATATTCCTGATGGTCGTGGCATGCGGCATACTTCTCCAGTCCGCGGCGAACATCCTCAACACCTACGGGGACTTCGTGAAAGGTACGGACACCGTGGAGAACGAGACCCGTTCCCCCGAGCTCGTCACAGGTGTGCTCACAGCCAAGAAGGTCTTTATGGCCGGTATGGCGTGTCTAGGCATAACCGCACTGTGCGGTCTTGTGTTCATATGGTATATCGGTTGGGGCATCCTCGTGTTCGGTATCCTCGGCATAGCCGGTGCCGCCCTTTACACCGTGGGTCTTTCCTACAAGTATCTCGGAATGGGTCAGATCGGTGTCTTCTTCCTTATGGGCGTCCTGATGCCCCTCGGAACCTACTACGTCATGTCCGGAGAGCTTTCCTGGACCGTTTTCCTGCTGGGACTTCCCAACGCCTTCATGATCACCGCCGTCCTGAGCGGTAACGAGATGAGGGACTTCCACGAGGACCTCAGGGCCGGTGTAGGTACGCTTTCCAGCCATCTCGGATACGAGAACGGTATGAAACTGTATCTTGTGGAGAACCTTATCGGATACCCCATACTCGCATTGATAATCGCTCTCGGGGTCGCACCTTGGACGTGCTTCCTCGCAT
>JAKSHW010000296.1 GCA_024399195.1 archaeon
CCTCGCCGACATGATCCGCGACAGGCTCAAAGAGGTCGGATACGCCATCGAGGATTCTTCGGAAGGCGCCAAATGGAAGAAGATCTGATCTTCAAGAAAGCGACACTGGCACTCGGGGGAGGAATCCTCCTTCCTCCGGGGTTCCAGGTCCCCGTCAGGGTCTCCCGTTCCACTGCCGGGCCCGGGGCGGGGAACAGTTCGTTCGCCATCTCGTTCGGTGGCATACGTGTCAAGAAGAGCATATCCTACGAATCGGGCGAGTTCGAACTCCACGAGGTCGATGGAAGACTGTCCTTGACCCACAACGGCGAACCGTTCCTCGACGATATCGCCATAGAGCCTGTGGTCTACCACTGTCCGGGACAGGCGTTCTTCACATTGGACCCCAGATGCGGATACAACTGTGCCTTTTGTGCCTCCCCCAGGCTTTCCAAGGCGGATTCCCGTTGCCATACCGGCGACGAGATTGCGAAGAAGTGTCTCGATGCCTACAACGAGGGCCGCATAACCGCCGTCTCCCTCACGAGCGGGGTCTTCGAGGGGAACGTCCAGGCCGAGGTGGACTCGTTCGTCGAGTGCATCAAGGCGGTCAGGAGGGTGCTTCCCGACATCCCCATCGGTATAGAGCCCTATGCGGAGACCGAATCCCAGGTCAAGGTTTTGAAAGACGCAGGGGCGGACGAGATCAAGCTCAACATACAGGCGGCCACCGATGCGATATTCTCCAAGGTGTGTCCAGACCTCGACAGGAAGACCATATTGGAATGCATGGGCCATGCGGTGCGTTGTTTCGGAAGGGGCAAGGTCACTTCCAACATAATCTTCGGAATGGGTGAGACGAAGGAGGAGCTCATCGGTTGCATGGAACATCTATGTTCCCTGGGCGTGATCCCCACGGTCAGGTCCCTCCATTACAGTGCCTATAATAAAGAGCCTTTGGAGGCCGCTATCGGGACACCTGCCCCGGTGACCCCCGATTACATGGTCGAGATCGCCAGAATCCATAGGGAGGTCCTCGACAGGAACGGTTTCGACACCAATTCCTGTAGTACGATGTGCCTCGAATGCAGGTGCTGCGACCTGGTCCCCCACAGGGACCTTTGAAACCCCGGTGGACGGATGTCTGCGGAAAGGAACATAGACGTCCTCCTCGGGGATCCCCGCAAGGCCGTACTTGCAATGGCGATCCCCATCATGGTGTCTCTTTTCGTCGCCGAGATAAACACGGTCGTCGACCGTGCGTGGTGTTCCGGCATGGGTTCCGACCCTTTGGCCGCCGTCGCCATAGTGAGGCCGTTCTACAACGT
>JAKSHW010000297.1 GCA_024399195.1 archaeon
ATAATTTCTTATCGTTAGGCGCTATAGTGTAGTTCCATTCGCCGTGCCATGGGAGACGGTACAGGTTGACCTGTTCCAGATCCTCCTCGGTGACCTTTATCCCCTTCTCGTAGGCGTTGTCGTCACGGACGCATCTTATCTCCAGACCGGAGGCGTTCGTCGTGGAGGCTATCAGGTTCACGATCACCTCCACGGAGGTGAGCGGCCTGCCTTTCCAGTTCATCGAGATGAAGGAGAACATCCTGTGCTCGATCTTGTTCCATTTCGAGGTCCCCGGGGGATAGTGGCGGACATGGAACGTCAGTCCGGTCTCGTTTGACAGTTTCTGCAGCTCGGTCTTCCACAGCCTGTTCCTGCGGCCGTTGCTGCCGCCGCAGTCGGCGGTGATCATGACGTCCTTGGTGTCAGGGTATCTTTCGGAACCCATCTGCTGCCACCAGGAACGGATGCTGTTCACCGCGAACTGGGCGGTGTCCGCACTGATCCCCACGTTGACGAACCCCTTGTCGTCCCCCACGTCGTATATACCGTACGGCGTGGCACGTACCGTTCCGAAGTCGTGGTCGTTGACCTTGCGGGGGTCGTTCACGGGGCGGTATTCCGCCCCGTTGTTCTTGAAATCGCCGACGAGCTCCTTCTTTTTCGCATCGAGCGAGAGCACTGGCCGGTTCGCGTTGATGAAATGTTCCGACTCGCTCTTGATGAACCTGAACTGGGCGTCCCTGTCGGGGCCCGGGTCCCCCGACTCCGTGTACTTCTTGTTCTGCTGGAGACTGAAGCCCATGTTCCTGAGGAGGTTCCCCACGGAGTCGTGGCTGATGGGACAGCCCTGTCTCTTCAGTTCCGCGGCGAGGGTCGTCGTGCTCTTGACGGTCCAGGTGAGGGGGCTCATCGGGTCCCCCACGGTGTTGCCGTCGAGGAGCGAGTACAGCTTCGTCTCGATCTCGGGGTTGTGTTCGAGCAGGCTCTTGCGGCCTGCTCCGGGCCTCCTGACCCTGGTGTCCGCATCGGAACCGGGCCTTGCCTTGGGGTCGACCACACATTCCTTGCATTCCTTCTTTCCGGCGGTTATGGTCTGCTGTGTGACCCCCGTCATTTTGGAAAGGACGCCTGCGGAACCGTATCCGAGATAGTTCGAAAATGATGCCAGGAATATCCTGCGCGATCTCTCGTTGAGGAACGGCATAACGGTGCCTACGAAGGTCTCGAGCCTTTTTTCATCATCCACGTCGGGGTTGAACACCTATGACGATATAAGGCCATACTTTTAAAAATTATTTATCGTAAGACCCT
>JAKSHW010000298.1 GCA_024399195.1 archaeon
GGGCAATATCCTATAGTTCCATTCCCCATGGAACTCGTCCTCGAACAGGTTGACCTTTTCGAGCTCCTCGTCGGTCACCTTTATGCCTTTCCTGTAATCGTTCTTGTCCAGGCCGCAGTCTATCCTGAGGCCCGAACGGGACTTGGTGGACCCGATCAGGTTCACGATCACCTCCAGGCTCTCGAGGGGCCTTCCGGCCCAGTTCATGCTGATGTGGGAGAACATCCTGTGCTCGATCTTGTTCCATTTCGAGGTCCCGGGAGGATAGTGCCTGACACGGATCTCCAACTTCGTCTCGTCGGCCAGCTTCTGCAGCTCCGTCTTCCACAGCCTGTTGCGTCTCCCGTTGCTTCCTCCGCAGTCGGCGGTTATCATGAGGACGTGGGCGTCCCGGTACCGTTCACGGCCCATACGCTGCCACCAGGTGCGGATGCTGTTGACCGCGAACTCCGCGGTGTCCGGACCTATGCCGACGTTCACATAGCCCTCGTCCGCGTTCACGTCGTAGACCCCGTAGGGGACCGCCTTTCCCAGCTCCCCCTCGAAATCATGGTCGTTTACCAGTCTGGGGTCGCCCTTCGGTCTGTACTCCCGACCGCCGTTTTTGTAGTTCCCGACGAGCTCCTTCTTCTTCGTATCCACGGAGATGGTCGGCTCTCCCTGCGAGGCCATGGCCTCGCACTCGTCCTTGATGAACTTGAACTGGGCGTCCCTGTCCGGCCCCGGATCGCCGGTCTGGACGTATTTCTTGTTCTGCTGGAGGCTGAAGCCTTCGGTCTTCAGCACCTTGTTGACGATGTTGTAGCTGACATCTATGCCCAGGGCCTTCAGTTCGTCGGATATCCTCCTGGTGCTCTTGGTGGTCCAGGTCAGAAGGCTCATGGGGTCGCCGACGGTGTTGCCGTCGAGCATCTTCAGTATCTCGGTGACGATGCGCGGGTCGTCGTCCGTCTTGGACCTGCGTCCGCCGCCTTCGGCGCGGACCCTCCTCTCCTCGCAGGGTCTGGTACGTGCCTTCGGGTCCCTTGCGAGGCCTTCGACCTCCTTCCTGCCCCTCGTGAGGGTCTGGGTGCTGAAACCTGTGAACTCGGCGATCTCCCCTGCGGAACCCCATCCGAGGTTCTCGGAGATCACCGATACGAAAATACGGCGTTGATACTCGTTCAGCAGAGGCATCATCGTGCCTATGATATCCTTCATCCCATCGTCCAGAGAACTCCCTCTAGAATCGGTCATGAACTATAGATACATAAGTGCTATATCTACATTTATTTCATGTCAGACCCT
>JAKSHW010000299.1 GCA_024399195.1 archaeon
GTTATAACAGTTGTAGAAACAGTACTTTCCGATGTTCGTGACACCCTCCCCGACAGTAACGTTCAGGACATAGGGCCTGTAGCTATACCAGGGAAGCTTGGAAACGTTCTCGAACTCGGGCATGGAACCGGAACCGGTGAACACCATATCCCCGGTAGAGATGTCTATGCTCCAGGACACACCGCTGTCGAGCTCGCCCTGGACGAAATTCTCCGCATATAACACGGTGTCCTTGTACAGTTTCTTAGCAGACGACCATATCTTGGTCATATCAGAATCGGAGTAGTACCTGAATACAGGTACGGAACCAGTGAACAATCCACCCTTTTCGACCAGATAAGACCTTTCGGAACCATCGTTGTACATCACGGTCACCGTGATGTACTCCGCATCGGTGAAACTGGCGGTGAACAGCCTGTCGGCGTCCGCAACCATTCCGTCAGTGTATCCGACCCAATGGTCGAACACATATCCGGGCTTGGTCGGGGTGAAAGGCACGATCACGGAACCCTTGTCCACCTGCACAGACATGGAGAACCCGTCTATCACATAGGTTATGGTGACGGTTCCCTCTGCACTGAGCATGGGAATCTCCCTGTAGGTGGTATAGTCACAAGAGGTACAGGTGTCGTACTCGTACCATCCGACCTCCGTATACGTAGGAGCCTTGGCAGGGTGGTGAACGAGATCGTGCACGTGTACCTCGCCGACGGCGATACTGACGGTGCTGCATGTGAAAGCGACGACGTTTCCGGAAACGTTGTACGATTCGATGTTTGCAGAGGAAACGGAGGGGGTGTCGGAAGGTATGCTGACAGCCTCGAACACCAAGGTCGCGATGACCCCATTGTCTACCATGTTCTCGAGGGCCCTGTTCTCGCAGTAGACCCTGTAGGGGTTCCTGGCAAGGTCGCTTGCGGTTATGTCCAGCAACGTTCCGTTGTTAACACCAATCAACTTATAGCAGTCGGAATAGGCGATATCGATGCTGATCCCCCAGATTCCGGGGTTGTTCTCCAGTACGACGCCGACCTTAAAGGTCTCCCCGACGGTCACGTTCTCGGAAGTGGATGTGAGAACGATACCGGGGGATCCGGAAGCATCCGCATCGGATACGGGGGCGAATGCCGTGACCAGGGACAGTAGGACGACCGTTCCCAGTACGACGTATTTCATTTTAGATAACATATTATCTCCTGTAGCGAGGTACGCCGTCCGAACCTATCGGACGTGTCCTGCTGAAAACGTTAATACCGTTTTGGTTTGAATATTAT
>JAKSHW010000003.1 GCA_024399195.1 archaeon
TTTATCATGCAGTTTTCAGCATTAGTATCATGTGGTTTTCAGATATTTTATCATGCAGTTTTCAGCATTAGTATCATGTGGTTTTCAGATATTTTATCATGTGAGTGAGTACTTGTACAATAAACGCCGTGATGAACATACACTCCCTACCCATCAGTTATTAAGGGTTATTCGATAGGGGTCTTGATGTCAACATTAAAGACCGCAGTAGGAAAGGTAGTCCTCGAGACCCCGGGCATGGTCGCCTCGGGCATCATGGACGAGACCGGTGCGTCCATGGTAAGGATGCTGGAGGCCGGTGCAGGAGCGGTTGTTTCCAAATCCATAGGATCCGAGCCCAAGGCCGGACATGCGAACCCCTGTTTCACCGAGGTCACCGCAGGCCTCGTCAACGCCATGGGACTTCCCGGACCTGGTATAGAGCTTTTCAGGGACGAGATGGCCGAGGCGGTCCCCCACGGTAACATCGTAGGCTCCGTCGCAGGTGCCGACGCGGCCGAGTTCTCCCGTCTCGCAGGCAAGATGGAGGAGTACGGGGCATGCGCCGTCGAGCTCAACCTGTCCTGCCCCCACGCCAAGGGATACGGTATGGAGATCGGTACCGACCCAGCCCTCGTTAAATCCATCGTGGCCGCAGTGAAGGACGCCGTAAGCATCCCCGTATGGGTCAAGCTCACCCCCAACACCCATATCCTCCCCCAGATCGCCGTCTCCGCACAGGAGGGAGGGGCCGACGCGATCGTCGCCATCAACACCCTCAAGGCGATGGTAATCTGTCCCGAGTTCGGAAAACCCTACCTCAGCAACAGGTTCGGCGGACTCTCCGGTCCCGCGGTCAAACCCGTCGGGGTAAGGGCGATCTACGACCTCTACAACGCCGTCACCATCCCCCTCGTGGGAGTGGGCGGTATCGCGAACTGGAGGGACGCCGCCGAATATATCATGGCCGGTGCACGTGCGTTCCAGATCGGAAGCGCCGTCGCCACCGAAGGGCCCGAGGTCTTCTCCAAGGTCAACGACGGCCTCCTGAGGTTCATGGAGGAATACGGTTACGACAGCATCGACGATATGGTAGGTGTCGCACATGAGTGAATACGTCAAGATCATCAGTGTCAAGGAAGAGGCATACGATACCAAGACCTTCGAGTTCGAGATGGAGGCTGAGGCGAGACCCGGTCAGTTCGTCATGATCTGGTGTCCCGGTATGGAGGAGATCCCCATGTCCCTCTCCAAGACCGTCGGCAACAAAGCGATCACCGTCAAGAGGATCGGTCCTGATACCGAGAGGATCCACCAGTTCAAGGTCGGCGACACCCTCCGTGTGAGAGGACCCTACGGAAACGGCTATACCTTCGAGGAAGGAAAGGAATACCTCATCATCGGCGGCGGTGTCGGTGCGGCAAGCATCATGCCCGCGGTCGAACAGAGCGGTGCGGACACCATCATCGGTGCACGCTCCGACAGGGACCTCATCCTCAAGGACAGGGCCGAGGCCGCTTCCAAGAACGTTTGGTACTCCACCGACGACGGCAGTTTCGGTTTCCATGGAAACGCCGTCCAGCTCATGAAGGAGAAATATGCCCTCAAGAAGTACGACTGCGTGGTCGCATGCGGCCCCGAGGGCATGCTCTTCTTCCTGTACAAGGCCTGTCAGGAGCTCGGCGTCGACTGCCAGCTCTCCCTCGAGAGGCACATGAAGTGCGGTGCAGGCGTCTGTGGATGCTGCGTCATGGACAAGCAGAGGGTCTGCAAGGACGGTCCCGTCTTCACCGCCGCCCAGATCGCACAGATGAAGGATTTCGGCGTCTGCAAGAGGGACGACTGCGGACGTGTCGTGAACTTCAGGAAGTGAGCATGGATGTCCGCACCCGAGAACTACCTGTCCGTTGAACATGGGAACATGGTCATCAACGTCCCCCGTAACGTGTTCAAGGGTGCGGACGGAACGATCGACCGGGAGAAGGCCGACGGGTTCACCAAGCTTATACGGGCCCGTTACCCCTGGTTGTCCAAAGGTTCCGTGGACGTCCTGCTCAGGAACGCCCGCAAGGAATACCTCAAGGTCCTCGACGAAGAGACCGGTGGAAGGAGCGAGAGCGGACGTCTCGAAAAGGAAGGCGACGTGGAAGGTGCCATCCGGCATCTGAGGAAACACCTCGAGGAGGATCCCGAGGATGCTGAAACATGGTACGCCCTAGGACGTCTTCTGTGTGCGAACGGCCGTGCCGAGGAAGGTTACAGGGCGTTCAACATGGGCAGGTCACTGCTCTGAGAATATCGCCTTGATAGCCTCGACGACCTCGGGCACGGTCGCTCCCCAAGGGACCATGACGACGTTTCCGTCGATCTCGTGCCCGCTTTTCACCCTGCAGCATTTCACGATCGTCTTCATTCCGTCGTCGGGGACGTTGTCCTTGGGACACACGTTGATGAACGGCACCTCCTTTCCGTAGAGTTCGGTAAATATACGTTTGGAGAGACGACATCCTACGAGGGTGATGTCCCTGCCTTCGATGTTGGGGACCTTGTCAAGATAGCAGTACTTCTTGTCGGCGACCGTCGCGGAACCTTCGCAGGGGAACATCACCTCCTCGGTCTCGGCCTTGCGTGACTCCACGGAGAAATCGATGATGACGTCCTCGGTGACGACGGGGAGCTCCACGTAACCGGAGGCGAGCGCGATTTTGGTTAGGTGTCCGAGCTTCGAAGGATGGGGAGGGACGCTGTCGAGCACCCTGAGCTTCAGGGGTTCCATATCCTTCACGAAACTGATGTGGGAGAACAATCCCTTGACCACCACCGCCTTGCCGGGATAACTGCTCTGAAGCCTCGCGAGGGCAGGTACATTGAGGACGTCCATATCAGGGATCTCGACGTATACCGTGTTTTCCGGAAGCGATACGATCTCGTAGTCGCTGACCTTTCCGAAGAGCCCTTCGCCCATGGCCTTGTCGATACGTACGACCGCATATCCGCCCTCATGTTCCAGGACGAGATGGGCGGCACGCTTGTACGCCCTCCAATCCTTCATGAGCTCGGCGATGTTCTCGGCGGTAAGGTCTACGTCTACGGAACGTACGGAGATGTCTTTGCAATGCATGGTTTCGTCCTCCGGCCACCTTGGTCGGATCTGATGGTCGGCAATCCGTGCCCTTATATATCGGATTGTCGGCATCGTATGCCCTGTTTGGATGATATTCCTATCCGATATCGATGGAAAAACGGATTTTTGTAGAAACATTTATATTGTGTGATTCATACAGGGTTTTTGAAGTCGGGGTATCACAGTGGCTATGAGGCGGACTGCAGATCCGCATATGGGGGTTCGATTCCCTCCCCCGACTCCACGTTTTGATACAGTTTTGGAATCTTTTCGGTTTATGTCATTATTTTGTCATTCTCTATATTCATCCAAAAATATTGTTGGATACAAAGACTTATATAGAATTTCAATATACTTCGGTTTGAAGTCGGGGTATCACAGTGGCTATGAGGCGGACTGCAGATCCGCATATGGGGGTTCGATTCCCTCCCCCGACTCCACGTTTTGATACAGTTTTGGAATCTTATCGGAAAGTCCGGTTTCGTTTCGATAGTCTGATAAACACGTTTTCCTTCGCCCATCCATGAGTTATTGCCCTAGATGTGGACGCTACTTCGAAGGAGAAGGTGTCTTCTGTCGGGACTGCAACGGCGGATTCCCTGAAACGACCTCCGTCAACAACGGTAGAAAACGTGTGAAGGCCTCCACCGTCGCCCTGACCGTCATCTTCATTGCGGTCATCGGTTTCTCCGCCTCGATCGTTTTCGACGACGAACCTCTTTCGGGGCATGCCGGTTCGTACGCACCCGAGTTCACCGACGAAGGTGTCATCGTACGCGGAGAGAATGCATTCTTCTCGTTCCTTGACGGCTACGACGATTGCATGACCATGTCGTTCCCCGAAAGCGAACGCAGCAACATGTACTCCCTCCGCATGACCTTGGACCCTGACATAGCCAAGAGATACACGATGTTCAAATGGTCGCTTACCGAGGTTATGAGTGAGACAAAGATCGCCAACCTCGATCCCAAGGCCGAACCTTTCGTCACATGGTACGACCCTCTGTACGGGTTGTACATGTTCGATGTCGTCTGTACGGACGGGAAAGGGGCCTCTGACATATACTTCGGCGTCGTGGATGTAAGTGCATACTATGATTTCTTCTTCGATAACGACCGTTACACGTTCCTCGTCGATTACAGTTACTCGGACTATGCGAAGGACACGGCTTCCACTGACAAGGACATCCTGTCGAGAGGGAATGTGAGATGGGACGACCTCTCCGGGTTCGTGACCACCGAGGGTGCCGTGGCCGATCTCGAGTCCGCACTTTTCGGATCGTTCTCGAAGCTATGGGGGACCAACCCCGGAAAGACGTATGCCGAGTTCCTGCTGTGTTTCGTACAGTCCTGCTACGGATACTATTCCGACCTGGGACAGTACGGTACCAGGGAATATTACGCGAGACCCGCAGAGACCATATTCAACAACTTGGGGGATTCCGAGGACACCGCGTTCCTGTGCACATCCCTGTTCAAGGCCGCCGGTTTCGATACCGCGGTGGCGTTCTACGGTAACGAGACGTTCGCCGCGGTGGCGTTGCCGTACGCCGAGAAAGACTACGACGACGACCACTGTATCCTGTGCAGGAAGGTGGACGGGAAGTATTACTACGCATGTACGACCACGGCCGACGGGTACGTCCCGGTCGGAATGGTCGACTACCCCTGGGGAATAAGTTACGACGATTACGAAAACATGGGCTCGGTGGGCCACGGGGCCTACGGGTTCTACAGGGTGTGAGTGGTCCACATGAATTACAGTCTTATAAAATACACAACGGCGGTCATCACTTTCTTCGTCGTGATAGGTGCGATCATCTATGTCGCGTTCGAGATGGACCTCGAATACGAGAGCGACGAGTTCCTACTTGGAAGCACAAGCGTTACGTTGGAGGTCGGTCAGTCCCGTTCCATCCGCGTCGTCGACACGCCCTCCGGATACTACGATTCGGATGTGGAATGGTCGTCGAACGACGATTCGGTCGTCAGGGTCGTGGACGGTGTCATCACGGCCGTATCCCCGGGGAAGGCCGTAATCCACGCGTCCGTCTACGGGATGAAACGTCTCGTGGACGTCACCGTCCTATCGGCAGGTGCGGACCGTCACCTCGTCATCTACGACCAGTTCGGGAATGACCACGACCTTGCCGTCCTCGACGGCCCAGGTTTCACCGACGGGCTTCTGTCCCTCATGTTCAATAAGAAAGGGGACATCGTCATCACCCTCGCGGGATACAGTGAGGAACTGCTTTCGATGGACCCTTCCTTCCTGGGGAACGTGGACTGCGACTTCTCGACCGTCACCATGACCGTCACCGACAGGCACCTGAACGAGATCGCACGCTCCGTGTACGATACGGAGAAAAGAACGGTCGACGAGGTCGTGGAGGAGAACGGTGTCGTCTACAACAAGAGGTCCAGCAGCCCCATGATGGTCATAGACGGTCTTCCCTACGGCACCTACGATGTTGAGTTCGTCCTGAAGACCCGTTCGGACAGGACCTTCACCGTCTACGGATCGTTCGCCTATAAGGAGGGGGACGGGAACTACGACAGCGGCCAAACCTTCGTGAGACAGTACGCATGGAGGGCTGACGCCGACGACGACGGAAAGACGGAGGCCTTCTCGTTCAGGATGGAGTACGATATGGGCGATTACTGGGAATGGACATACTTCAACGATACCGTCCACGTCAACGGATCGTCCGTGACCAACTACCGTTACTATTCCACGATGGCCTGGTACATGAGTCCCAGCGACTACACCGACTCCCTTCACGACGCCCTCCGCAAGGCGTACGACGACGAATACGGGAAGACGCTCCCGGACGAGGCCTTCGCAAGGTTCCTCATGACGTTCGTACAGATATCCTTCGGATACGGTACCGACGACCTCCAATACTATTCCCTCGAGGACCTGTACAGAAACGATGTGGACTATTGGGCCGTCCCCGAACAGACCATCTACTCGGGCATCGGGGACTGCGAGGACACGTCCATCGTCATGGCCCTCCTTTTCAAGGCGGCCGGATTCGATTCGGGGGTCTTCGTCATACCCGGTACGGGAAGCATGGCCGCATCGGGACATGCCATGGCCGCCATACACATCGACGGGCTGGTATGCGACGGTACGCCCTACATACACAAAGGTGATACGTACTACCTGTGTGAGTCCACTGTCAACGCCCCGTACAAGGTCCTGCACACCTATGCCACGGGCAGGTTGGACCATACCGAGACCGTGGCGGAGAACCTGTACTTCACCTCGGAGGCCTCCGTACCAGGAAACACCCCGTCCGACAGATACGACCTCCTGTACAGTTACACCATAGGTGCATGCAACACCGCGTACAACGGTTCGGACTACTACTTCTACCCTGCCGACCGATGACGGCCCCAAACGCTTTCCTAAACCCTTTATCCTACACGGAATGAAACAGATTTAAACGGCGGACTGCATCATACGCCCATGCAGAGCACGGGAACGTCCGATAAGGGCCCATCAAAGACATCGTTCGACAGGTTTTCATTCCATTATTTCGACAGTTCCGTGTATTTCTATCTCCATGTGGACGTCCCCGACGGTTCCATATCGGTCGGTTGCCAGGGGACCGCATTCTCCTGGGGGATCCCCGAGTACACCTGGGACTTCCCCGTTACGGAGAAGGACATGGGTTTCTTCGAGGCCGTCCTGTCCCATCCGTCGTTGAACGGACTGACCGAAGGGGTGCAGGGCGAGAAAGGGTGGGACCTCACGGTCGAAAGGGACTGTTCCCAATTACGTGTCGCCGGATCGGAGATGTTCTCGCAGGAGTTCCTCAACTATCTGAGGTACTTCGCGTCCGAGAAGGTGAAGGACATCGTCATCGACTTCTCCGTACTGGAAAGCGTGAGGTTCACGGATTCCTCGTTGAAGAAGGTACGTACCGTGCTCGTCGAGAACGACGGTTACATCGAGTCCGTCGCCAACAAGAAGAGGCAGGAGGCCGAGGATTCCGAACAGGTGGTCTCCCGCTGGAACGAGGTCGTGGAATGCATCTCGTCGGCGAAGTTCCCGCTCGTGGACCTCAAGAGGGGTACGGACCTAGGAAAAACGTGCGAGCTCAGACTTTATTTCGAGGACATGAACGTCTCGATGCTGTACGACGGCTGCATCCCCGACGGATGGCCTGAGTTCTGCGACGCGTTCCTGTCATTGACCGATTCCATGTTCTGATCCTGGGATCCGTTTTGCAATCAGTATATCTATTCCGTTTTGGATATACCGTCCATGGGTTTCCTAGACAGATTCAAGAAAGCACCGGCCCCTAAGCCCGAAGAGAGCAAACCCGAGCCTAAACCCGAAAGACCGAAGACCGGGACAGTTTCTTTCCTATGGGGACCTCAGGACCGCCGTCAGGCCGATCAGGAGGAATTGGAGGAACTTCAGAAGAAGCTGTCGGAGACCGCACAGAAGACCGTCGATCTCTACAAACCCGTGTTCCATTACAAGGACGAGGGTAAATGGGAACCCGTGATGTTCGATGACCTCCCCTCCTACAGCGTCGGACTCCTCGCCATCATCGCTAAGTCGCCGTGTACCGTCGGTGGGATACCCTCGGACATCGACACGAAGCTCTCCCTAAAGAAGGGAGGGAGTGAATCGCTCGCCGACGACCTCGCCGAATACGGATATGTCAGGAAAGGTGCGTACGAGGACCGTATCAATGCGATGAAGTATCCCGACCTCATCGAGGCCCTGGGTAAGAACGGAATCACCATATTCACCAACGACAAAGTGGAAAGGGTCAAGGAGATAATGGAGAAGACCGAACCCGCGGTCCTCGATAAGATACTTAAATCCGTCCCTAAGCTCTACGTGGTCACCGACAAGGGAAAGGATTTCCTCACCGCAAATCCGTTTGCGTCCGACCTGTTCTCCGGCAAGGACGAATACGGCATCGACGTTAACCAGGCCGCGAAGCTCATCGAGCTCGATAAAGGCATGTCGCTCTTCGAATCCTGCCGTAAGGCCTACATGGACCTCATGACCGCCCATTGGGCCCTCAAGGAATACAAGGAGTATTTCGAGTACAGCAAGCGTCTCGCCTATCTGGAGATGAGGAACCATCCCAAAGAGGCCGCGTTCGCCATGGCCCATGTGATCAACGGCAACAACGTCTACAACTACCGCAAACTTCTGTGGGAGACACCCCTGCAACTGGTCTATCAACAGTCATCCATCACCATCGAGGACATGATCCGCTACGTGGGTCAGGAGATGGACATGGGGATGTATCCGAAACGTACCAAAAGGGACCAGGTCGCACCCGTTTTCAAGAAATCCCTCGGAAAGATAAAGAAGGTCAGATGACCGAGAGGGGGAACGATCCCCCTTTCGGCCTTAAAGCAGTTTCTTGATCTTCAGATTGTGGAACCTTTGGGTCTCCTTGTCCCCGGCGGCCAAGGCCACGAGCTCGGAGAGATGCAGCACAGGTATCCCATCCGGGACCTTGTCATAGAACATAACGCAGTTGGGACATCCCACGACGACCGCGTCCACGCCCTCCATCTCCTTCTGCCTTTTTTCCATGATCTTCCCACAGACGTCCTTAGCCTTGCGTCCGCAGCATCCGTATGGGTTGCCGATCGTCTTCGCACCTGTGGCCCTGACGACGGCCTCCATGGCATCCGCATAGGGCTCTGCACTGCAACCGGGCTGCACGGCCACTGTGAGGTCACATCCGGGAAGGTCCTCTATGGCGTTTATGAACCTGGAAAGGAAGGTGGAGATATGGGGTGCGTAGATGCCCGAACGGTCGAGCTCGTTGCAGCATCCCCCGCATAGGGTGACGACCTCCTTCCCGTTGGAGGAGAACATCAGCCTCTCCTTGTAGGAATCCCTCTCGGAATCGTCCATGGACCTTACAAGGGGAGGGTTCATGCAGCAGGTGTTGCAGGGAAGTTCCATGTTACCGATATCCAAAGCGTTGAGGGCCACGGCCGTCGCGTATTTCAGAAAAGGCACCCTGCAGCTGACGATGCATCCGGGCATGACATAGACGTCCTCTCCGACAGGTTGTTCCGGAAGGTCGCAGTCGGGAACGGGGTCCATGATGTAACCGCAACGGTAGAAGGATTCGGGGACCTGCAGGTCCTGTAACGAACATTTGGCCTGCAACATAACGGAACGGGGGTCGGTGTTCTCACAGATCCCGCTGCATTTCCCACAACCGATGCATGATTTGAGCTTGGAGAAATCACCGGACATCATGGTCAACGGATCGCAACCGCCTTCGGCGTACGAAGGGCATACGGTCCTGCATCCGCCGCACCTGAGACATTTGGACATCAGGTTTTTAGTCTTCGCAGGCAGGTCTGACATAGACCTGCGAACCCCTACGCGTATATGACGGTTCAGATGGAGCGGTAACCCCTGTACTCGGACAGGAAACCGTATCCTTCCCCGATGACGGAACCGTCCGCGGAGGTCTTTTTCCAGAACGTATCGAAAATCTCCTTCACACTGGGTTTTTCCTTTTCCAGATATTGAAGGAATTCCATGCATGGAGGTGCGAGAACCTCTTCCGAGTCCTTTCCGAGTTTTTTCGTACCATTGCCGGGCAACAGGGAACGTGGTCCGTTCTCGTCACGGCCCTGCAGGACATAGAGTGTATCATGGTCGTTTCCGGTATTTCCGATACCGTATCCGAGGACGTCCCTTTCATAGAGGGCGACGGTGGAGATCAGGCCTCCTCCGTCGCACAGGTCCAACACACGGTTGTAGCAGACGACAAGTTCCATCGAGGAGAACATCGTGCAGAATTCGTAGTCGCCGGTGGAGTCCATGAAACCCGCGACAGGTCCGTGACCGTATCTCGGGACCAACCCTTTCACAATTGCATCGACCTTTCCCATACCGCGTGATATCGAACCTACGACAGGTCCTTCCTTCCTCCAGGTGCCGTCGGGAAGGGAGACGTACCATGAACCGTCTCCATGGTCGTATTCGGGGATGTACTTTCCGTCCTTGTCGGTCTTTATGTTCATCCCGTACATGCCTGAACAGCATTTATGCAGGCCGAAGGCGTCTATCGCGGCCTGTACCTGTACGGAACCCGATGCGGAACATACCCATACGTCGATACCGCTTCCGTGGAGAACCTTCCACAGTTCCTTCACATTCTCGGTGACCGTAATGCCGTCGGTCCATGATGCGGTGACGACTCCCAGCATCGAATCTATCTCTGCGGGACTGGTCCTCTCCGTCTTCACAGTGGGGACGTCCCTGTAATGGACATGGGACGCATATGCGAGTCTGTACACCTGGTCCTCGGTCATGCCGGTGAACCAGTAGAGCAACCAGACCGAGGACATGGGTTCCCCGGAATTGACAAGGGAGAACATGGCCCTCATCTTGACGGCGAACTCCGACCACCAGGGATCGTTCCTGATGATGGACATCCTTTCCTCGGGGATCATCTCCCCGTCGAAGGGACCGTATTCGTCGTAAAGGTGCGAATACGCTTCGGAGACGTCCTTCACCCATGCCCCGTAGTCCTGCATGACGCCTATGTCCTTGGAGACGACCTTCGGGAACTCCGAAGGGGTCATGGCGAACGCCATCGTGTGGAGCTGCCATACCGCGAGCTGATGCTCTATGTCGAAAACAGAGGTCGTGTTGTCGAAATCCGACACGACGTATTGGCCATCCTTACCTTCGAAGCTATCTATAAGTCCGTTGACGGCCTCTTTTACCTCGGGGGCCCAGCAAGGATGTTCCAAATGCATAGGGACACCTCATTCAGAACGCCGTTTAAACGTTTCCCTTAACGCAGATAGTAATCCCTTACCGAGGGCAGGAGGAGCAATGCGAACGCCGTCACGGCGAGGGCGGTGTAAAGAAGGTCTACGATTAACGAGTCGGTCCCGAAGAACACGATGCAACCTACCAGGTCAAGGGCACAGACGACCATAACCGCCAGATACCCGGTCTTCGAATGTCCGCACATGAAATACGAGGCCGTCAGCACCGTCACGGTGCAGGACATGCAGAACACCAGGCCTGCAATGAGCCCCGGGTCGTCGGAATCGAGGTATCCGAACTCATGGGGGTACTTACACATGATGCATGTGTACGTCAACGTGGTCAATGCCAGTATCACGGCCATCGCCATTGCATAGTTCGCCGCCATAGGCCTGTGGTCCAATGGGTCCATCGTACCCATCATATACTGGTCGGATATAGAACCCTCGGAGTGTTCGACGTTGGACCGCCATCTGAAAGAGCAGATATTTCGTTACAAATGGAGCATTGCGGCGATATTGTTCTCGCATCTCCTGTCCACCGTGTCCCTCGTCGGCATAATATTCTGTGCACGTACCGTCATCATGGCGGACCCGGAGGGGA
The DNA here is from genome assembly GCA_024399195.1 of archaeon. Lineage (GTDB taxonomy): Archaea > Thermoplasmatota > Thermoplasmata > Methanomassiliicoccales > Methanomethylophilaceae > Methanomethylophilus. Next base: position 11,496 of record JAKSHW010000003.1, read on the forward strand.
CGGGTTCCCTTTTCCTGAACGAGACCGTGGGGACCATGGCGGTCCTTGTCGCCGTGAGCGCATCGAGCACCTACGCGAGGTGTCTGCTGTCGGACAGGATTTCCTACAACGTTGTCAGGGACCTGCGTTCCGAGTTCTACATGAAGCTTCTGTCGGCCGGTTCCCCCGACGACCTGGTGGACGACCGCGATTCGTTCCAGGTAATGTTCGTGACGCAGATCAACCTGATACAGAAGTTCGTCTTCCAGATGCTGAACGTCCACATCGGGTTCCCCGTGGTGTTCGCCGTGCTGTTCGTCGGCACATACTATCTCGACCCGTATCTGATCCTGGATTCGCTGCTCCTTCTGATCGCGGTCTGTATCGTATCCTATCTCATGTACAGGAAGGGCCTGGCATACAAAGACATGCAGTTCAAGACCATGACCGCCCTCTACGGAAAATACGTCTCGACGGTCCGGGGGGCGCGCACGATGCGTTTCATCGGGGACTACGACGGAGAGAAGGACTCCTTCGCGGTCGCCAACAATGCACATGGAAGAGCTAACGCCACGATGAACTACGGCACTTACTTCTACCCGGCCCTGGTGACCGTCCTCGTCAACATGCTCGTGGTGTCGGCCTACGTCTACATGGGGATCGCCTTCAACGAGGAGGCGCAGTACATTGACGACGTCGTCATCGCCTTCCAGCTCTTCCCGCTTTACACGATGTGCATGTCCACCGTCCCCCTGGTGACCTTATCCTATCCTGCGGTAAGGCTCGGATGGGACTCCATCCGCGACATGCTCGACACGGAGGCCCCCGTCCGTACCGGAACCCCCTTCCCTAGGAACGGCGACGGCCCTGAGGTCGAGCTCGAACATGTGTCACACCATGCCTCGGACGAAATGGTCGGTATCGAGGACATCTCCCTGAAGGTCCGCAAAGGAGAGGTGTTGATGGTCATAGGGACCACGTTCAGCGGAAAAGGGACCGTAGGCCGCATCATCGCGAACGTGACCGAACCTTGCGGCGGATCGGTCAGATACAGAGGTATCGAACATACCGACCTGGATCCCCGTTCCTTGAAGGACCACATCGCCTACGTCGGTGCAAGGTCCACTTTCTTCAAGATGGACCTCAGAAGCAACATAGATCCTCTCGGAAGGCTCGGGGAGAAGGAGCTCGAGCATCTCATGCACATCACCGATGTTGACCGTATCGAGGAAAGACACAAAGACCTCGACATAGGGTCCCTCGGGCCCAACATGTCGGACGGTGAGACGCAGAGGGTCTCGTTCTGCAGGGCCCTGGCGAAGGATGCGGACATCTACGTGTTCGATTCGGCGGTCCATTCCATCGATCTCGGCAGTCGCTTGAAACTCATGGGGAACGTCCTGTCGTATCTGGAAGGAAAGACCGTGGTCATCGTCACGCACGACACGATGTTCGGACCCATGGCGGACAGGATCGTGTTCATCGAGGACGGAAGACTGGTCGCCGAAGGCACCCATGAAGAGCTTATGGAGGACCACGCACCTTACAGGAGGCTCCACGACCTGGAGAACCGCAAGGGGGTTTCCCGTTGAACGGTATCCGCGACCTCATCGACCGTACTCTTTCCAGGTTCACCCCCGAGGACAGAAAGGCCATGTGGATTTCGATATCGCTCCTAGTCATAAGCTCCCTGTTCACTGCCTTCATCCCCTTCGTGGCAGGTGGATTCATAGATTTCCTCAGGGAGACCGCCGGCTCCGGAGGACTGATGCAGGTCCAGACCCTGATACTCTATTCCATAGTCTTGATATCGTTACCTGTCCTGGGGTATGTTACAAGGATCCATGCCGAACGCGACCTCATCAGGACCTGTGCGAACTTCTTCAGGCCCACAAGGGCGAAGATACACGAAGTGCTTCTCAGAATCCCGTTGGCCGAGCTGGAGACCAGATACGCAGGAAGCATAACCTCCCGTCTCTCCAACGACATGGTCAACGTCCAGACGCTGTACACGAAGACGTTCATCGGCCTCCTGGTGAACCTTTCGATGACGTCCATAGTCGGGGTGATCCTCGTGTTCACATGCCCCAGGCTCGCATGGATGGCGGTCCTCGTGATACCGGCGATCGTATATGTCACCGTGACCCAGATAAAGAAGGCCGACGAGGCGTACATGATGCAGAAGGTCTACCTCACCGACATGAACGCCTTGATGATGGAGGCCGTCGACGCCCACCGCACCATAAAGGCCGAGAACATGGAGGGGCTTCTCAGAGACGGGTTCGACGACTACAACAGGGAGTACACCGAGGTTTCGATAGAGGCGGGAAAGAGGTACGCCCGCATAGAACCGTCGACCTTCCTCATCGGATACGCCCTCTATATCGTCACCGCCTGCGTAGGTACCGCCCTGGTGTTCGAGAAAGACCTGTCCCTCGGAATGTTCATCGCGTTCCTGTCATACTTCGGAATGATGTCCGGTCCCATGAAGTTCGTCTGTACGTCGCTGAGCGACCTCAACAACCAGCTGCAGTCGTTGGACAGGATATACGAGCTGTTGGACAGCGACACCGAGGACATCGTGGAGGATTCCGGAAAACTCGATGGGTCTGCCATGGAGGGAAAGGTCGTCTTCGAAGACGTCTGCTATTCCCACAAAGGGGTCAGGGCAGTGGACGGCATCTCGTTCACCGCCGAGGCGGGTCGTTTCACAACGGTCATCGGCCCCTCGGGCTCTGGCAAGAGCACCTTGTTCAATCTCGTGACGAGGTTCTATCCGCCCGACCGGGGAAGGATCACGGTGGACGGTATCGATATCTCCACGGTATCGAGGTCCGAACTGTCCTCGTGCATGGGGATCGTACTTCAGGACCCTTGGATCTTCGACGGGACCGTGATCGAGAACATAATGTACGGTTCCGGAGACCGCACGAGGGAGGATGTCGACTCGCTTCTGTCCGAGATCGGTTTCGACACCTTCTTCGGATCCTTCCCCAAGGGTCTCGACACGGTCATCGGAAAAGGCGGGATAGAACTGCCGTCCGCCGAGAAGAAGATGATCGCCCTCGCAAGGCTATGCCTGAAGAACCCCCGTATAATAGTCTTGGACGAGGCCTTCTCCGGGATCGACGCCCTAACCACCGACATGATGTTCAGGAACCTCGGAAGACGGTTCGAGGGTTGCACGGTCATCAACTTCACCTACGACATCAGACATGCGGTCATCAGCGACAGGATAGTGTTCATGGACGAAGGCAGGATCGTAGAGACGGGTACCCATGAAGGACTTATGGCCTTGGACGGGAAATACGCCCGCATGTACAGGGAGTCCTTCCGCCGACCGGTGTCAGATGAACCTTCCCGTCAACGTACCTGACGCCTTGACCTCGTCGACCGTGCCGCACGCGACGACGGTACCGCCTTCATCCCCTCCGCCGGGCCCCATGTCCACGATGTAATCGGCGTTGCGGATCATCTCGCGGTCGTGCTCTATGACAACCACGGTGGCTCCATGTTCTATCAGGTCCTGCATGACGTCCATGAGGACCTGTACATCGGACGGGTGGAGACCAATCGTAGGTTCGTCGAAGACGAAAAGGGTGTCGTCCTGGGCTTTTCCGAGGTCCGTGGCCAGTTTCAGCCTCTGTGCCTCCCCTCCCGACAGCCCCGGGGTCTCCTCACCCAACGTCAGATAGCCGAGACCGAGCCTTGAAAGGACGGACAGCTTCTGATACACGGCCTTGTTGTCCTTGAGGAACGTCCTGGCGGTATCGATGTCCATCTCCATGATCTCCGGAAGCGTACAGGTCTCGCCCGAAGGGTTCGTATAGCCTATACCGTAGGCCTCCTTGGAATATCTGGAACCGTTGCATCCCGTACAGGGTATGACGACGTCGGGGAGGAACTGCACATCGAGGTCTATCTCCCCCGTACCGTCGCACACGGGACACCTCAATGAACCGGTGTTATAGGAGAAGTCACCGGCCTTATAAGACAGTCCTGCGGCCGCGGACACCTTGGAGAACAGTTTGCGCAGATCGTCGAGGACGCCCGAATAGGTCGCGACCGTAGAACGGACGTTTATGCCGATGGGCGTAGCGTCTATCAGCCTCACACGGGAGATCCCGCCGCATTCGATCGACATGACATGGTCGGGCAGCGCCTTGCCTTCTATGGCGGATACCAGGGCCGGGATCAGGCTTTCCAGTACCAACGTGGTCTTCCCCGAACCGGACACGCCTGTGACGACGGTCAACCTACCTTTCGGGATATCCACTTCCAACGGTTTGACGGTGTGTATCGGCCCTGTGGAGAGATGGACCCTGCCGTCGGAGAACACCTCCCTGTCGATCCTCCCTTTCCTGGTAACGATCCTTGATCCCGAAAGGAACGGGCCTATCAAGGACGAGGGGTTGTCGATGAGGTCCTGAAGCGTACCTTCCCCTACGACGGTGCCCCCGTTACAACCGGCCCCGGGTCCCATCTCTATGAACCAATCTGATTTCGACAGAACGTCCGTGTCATGGTCGACCAGCACAACGGAGTTGCCTTCCTCTACCAGGTCGCGTATGACGCCGTTGAGCCCCACGAGATTGGCCGGATGTAGTCCGATTGAAGGTTCGTCGAGGACGTACAGCACCCCCGAGGTGTTGTTACGTACGGCCTTGGCCAACTGCATCCTCTGACGTTCGCCTGTGGACAGGGTGGAAGCGGAACGGTCCAACGTCAGATAGCCCAATCCCAGATCCAAGAGACGTCTCGACATCCCCTTGAACGAGTCCACCAGGCTTTCCGCCATGGGCCCCATTTCCACCGGAAGGGAGCCAGGTATACCGTCGACCCATCTGTCAAGGTCGGAAAGGGTCATGGTGCACACCTCGTCGAGAGCCATCCCCCTTAATCTCGGCATACGGGCCTCCCTGCACAGACGGGTCCCTCCGCAATCGGGACATACGCTCTGTTTGAGGAAGCGGGCGACCTTCTTCATACCGGACTCGTCCTTGACCTTCGAAAGGGCGTTCTTGACCGTATACACCGCATTGTAATAGGTGAAATCCAGCTCTCCCGCCTCGTTGGAGGACTTGGACTTGTAGAGGATGGTCTTCTTGACCGCTGGTCCGTTGAAGACTATGTCCCTTTCCTCAGGGGTCAGAGTGTTGAACGGTACGTCCGTACGTACCCCCATCGCCCTGCAGACGTCGGTCATCAGGGACCACATCAGGGAACCCCACGGCAGGACGGCCCCTCCGTCTATAGTCTTGGTCTCGTCGGGGACCAGGGTGGAAAGGTCAACATCCTGCACCACGCCCGTACCGTCGCACGAACGGCAGGCACCGAAGCTGTTGAAAGAAAGCTCCTCTGCCGACGGAGGCATGAACTTGACGCCGCATTCGGGACATACGAAGTCTGTTTCGGCCGCGACTGCCAATGAAGGGGGACATCTGTGTCCATTCGGGCATACATGTTCGGACAGGCGGGAGAACATCAGCCTGACCACGTTCAACGTCTCGGTACCGGTACCGAAGGTACTTCTTATCCCGGGGACTCCGGGACGCTGCCTCAGGGCCAAGGCTGCGGGGATGTGACGCACTTCGTCCACATCGGACTTGGTGGCGAAGGACATCCTCCTGCGGGTGTAGGTGGACAGAGCATCGAGATAACGACGTGACCCTTCCGAGTAAAGCACACCTAATGCAAGGGAGGATTTACCCGATCCGGAGACCCCTGTGATCCCGACCACCTTTCCCAGGGGGACGTCCACATCTACGTTCTTGAGATTATGCACCTTTGCTCCGCGGACGATGATCCTGTCTGCCATCTGTATCGTACCCTGCAAATCCGACCACGTTTTTACCATGTGCGGTGCATCGTACGACACATCTTCGCACGGACATCATCCAAACCCACTTATACAGCAATGTCAACTCACATGGAGAAGGTAAAACAATGCCGCTGAGCAAAAAAGAGCTTACCAAAAAAGCACAGCAGGACAAAGCAAAGCTCGCTGACCTCGAAGCCAAAGCAGCCTCGGGAGACCCCGATGCCAAATACGAGCTCGAGAAGATGCAGAGAAAGATGAAACAGAAGAAGAAATGAACTTCAGGGGGTCAATCCCCTCCTTTCCCAACCATTTACCTTTTCCCCATCGCTTTCTCGAAACGGAAGAAGTACTCATTTCCAGGGAATTCTTCCTCCCCGTTCCCCATAGGGTTTTGTTCGCAGTAGAACTCCACGATGTGGAAGCCGCATTTGTTCACATAGAAATGGATGTTGCGTCTTTCGAAGTAGGGCGTATGGGTCTCCCAGACCTCCACTTCGGGGAACATGGACTCCACAGTGTCCCATATCTTCTTGCCGTAACCGTTGCCGATAAATCCCTTACGGACGAAAAGCAGGTCAAGGTCGGCCCTGCCGTTCCCTATGACGCGTATGTTGACCCCACCTACGGTCTCACCTCCATCGGTCACCAACCAGCTTTGGGCTCCAGGGCCGTGTATCGAACGTTCGATGTCCCTACGAGGGATGGCGGTCCCCGCATCGGGTCCGAACTCCTCGTCGACCGCAACCTGGAAAGACTCCTGCAGAAGTGCGATAAAGATTTCCTCGGTTTCGGAGATCAGCGGTTCGAATGTAAGATTTCCATACGTTTCCATCGAATCAACCCCTACGGGAACGATGTACATCAACCGTTCTTCCGCGATATGGTCAAGGAAGGTCCGCCGTTATCTCCGTCACACCAATCAGAACGGCATTGCCGCCGATGGTCATATGACGGTCGTCCTTCACCTTGCAACAGAGGCTCCCGCCCCTTACCGATGCCTGATATGCGCATATCATGTCCTTCCCAAGGACCTCGGACCAATAGGCTGCGATCTGGATGTGTGCGGAACCGCAGACCGGGTCCTCGGGAATGGAAAGTTTGGGGCAGAAGCTTCTGGAGACACAGTCGTACTCTTTACCAAGGGCGGTGACGTTCTGGATCCTACCCGGCAGTTCCATCAGCAGCCCCTGGTCAGGGACTATTTCCCTCACTGTGTCCTCATCATCGAACACACATACGAGGTCCAATCCCAACAACGCCTTCGAAGGTCTCGCACCGAAGGCTTTCTCCATCATGTCGGTCACAGGGATCTCCACGGACCCGTCCATGGGAAGTTCCATGTAATAGGTGCCGTCGACACGAACGACAGTGAGATCTCCGCTCATGGTATGGAAGACCACTTCGTCCCTATCATTTTCGTATTCGTTCAAGACCGTGAAAGCAGATGCGAGGGTCGCATGTCCGCAAAGTCCGACCTCAGTTCCAGGTGTGAACCACCTCAGACGGTAACCGTCCCTTTCCTTTACAACGAAGGCGGTTTCGGAAAAGTTGTTCTCCCTTGCCAAAAGCATCATGGACCTCTCGGAAGGCCAGGTGTCCATGACGCATACCGCGGCGGGATTGCCTGAAAACGGTTCTTCTGTGAAGGCGTCCACGATGTACTGTTTCATAGATGCCTGAAACCTTCCATGGCTATATCATATCCCTCATCGTGGTTCCGTTTCAATTAACTATACTTTTTATAGTTAGATTTTCAATGACCATTAATGACGAAAGGTGTCCTTGGCATCATAATCTGCCCAATGCTCGAAGACGAGCTCGTCTACAGTATCCGTAAAGACGATGAGATCGGAAGGGTCGTCCTTCTCGACAATCCCCATTCTTCAGGACTGCGTTCGAAATTAGAGAAGACCGGTACCAGATTCGAACTCGTCCCTGAGGCGGATTTCGATGCAGGAAAGGTGGAATTCGACCGTTCCATCTACAATATCGTGATCAAGGCGAACGACCTTGCACTGCATTCCGAACCGGCCAATCTCAAAGCCCATATCGAGAAACAGGTCACCGACATCCAGCCTCTGGTGGACGCATTGGGCCTTTATTACGGCCTTTGCGGCAACTACGGTTGGGACATCTCCGCCTGGTGCAGGGAGAAGGGGTTCAAACCCGCTTCGGTGTTCAGAAGCCTCGATGGAAGGGTATGCGACGACTGCGTCTGCGTAGCCCTCGGAGGAACGGAAAGATATCTCGCCCTCGAGAAGAAATACACGGGCATGCTCTATGTCATCCCTTCGATCGCCAGCAACTGGGAGCCTTTCCTAATGGCGGGTGACGATGCGAAGAGCATCGCCGCACTTCCCGAGGAGACCAAGGAGGAGCTGGGTATCGTCGACATTCAGAGCTTTATGAGATGGATGTTCGAGTTCTGCGGATACAAGAACTCCCTGAAGATAGATACGGGGTTGGACACCACGGGTACGTTCGACCAAGGGTTCCTCGATCTTTCCGAAATGATGAACCTGAAGCCTCTCGTCATCGAGGACGGATGGGTCACGCTCGATTCGGTGGAAGGGATATACGAATCCTGCAAGAAAAACCTCGGATGACCGAGGGTCGACATCCCGAGGGACATCGACCGAGGATTGTCAGATGTAATAGACGTGGATGAGGTCGGACGATCTGAACTTCCTGCGCAACACTGTCCTCCTCGGTTTACGTCTGCCTATGTTCCTGTACTCCTCGAAACCCATTTTCTTGAAGAACCCGGCCGCAACGACGTTGTCGTCCAAGACGACCGTCTCCAGTATGGGGTATCCGTTGGTGCAGCAGGTGCTGAAGACCCATTCCATGACGTTCGACCCTATCCCCTTGCCGCAGTATTCCGGCAGGATGTAGAAATGGTCCAGGTAGGCCATATCGTCACCGTGATGCAATACGATGAACCCGACCTCGGTACCGTCGACCTCGATGAACAGATAGCGGTAACCGTTCCCGATGTTCCTTTCGATTGACTCCACGCTCAAGGATTCATCGAACAATCTGTCCGCGGTCCCCGTATCCACATTCCCATACGTGGCGTATACGAGAGGTCTCGCGAATTCGGAGATGTTTTTCGCTTGGCCGATGTTGAGCCATTTGGGTGTCCACTCCATGGTATTTCACCTAGATCCGTCAATCCCTGACCGCCATTATCCTATTAAAAAAGTGGGAATTGAACGTGTTCAAAGAAACCGATATGGTCCCTGCGACCGATGTGTTTCGTTCCGTTTTGCATTCAATTCCCATTCCGATATATCCCATCTGGAAGGACAATTAATCACGCTAAGTCAATAATTCTATTCTGATATGATTATTGTTATCAAGATATTCATCTGATTTATGGAAATTATTCCGATAGGATTTGTAATCTCAATAGTCTTATTATACTCAAGGAATATAGTTAATCCTACTGAAATAGTAGGAAATAAAAATGAGCAACATCACTATCCTCGACAATCTCAGCAGTTCCATCCAGAGGTTCAACAAGAAGGATGCCGTCGTCTACTCCAACGAGGCGCTCGGTGCGGGAATAGACCCCCTCATCGCCATCAACGAAGGTCTCGTCAAAGGAATGAACATCGTCGGTGAGAAGTTCAAGGCCCACAAGGTCTACCTTCCCCAGGTCCTTGTCGCCGCCTCCGCCCTCTACGCAGGTCTCGACGTCCTTCTCCCCCACATCCCCCAGTCGGAACTGGAGAACTCCAAGAAGGCTGTCGTGGCGGTCGTACATGGAGATGTCCACGATATCGGGAAGAACATCCTGAAGACCCTCCTCACCGCAGGCGGTTTCCTCGTCACCGATCTCGGAAAGGATGTCCCCAAAGACACGATCGTGGACAAGGTCGCGGAGACCAACGCCGACGTGCTCTGCCTCAGCACCCTCATGACCACCACCATGGAAGGTATCGGGAACGTCGTCGGAGGCATTTCCGAGGCTAACTATCGCGAGAACCTCACGATCACCATAGGAGGTCCACCGACCTCCGAGGAGTACGCAAAGATCATCGGTGCCGACCACAGGGACAACAACGCCCAGGACGCCGTCGAATGGCTCAAGAGCAGGAACTTCGACAGAAGGGACAATGACAGGGACCTCAACGACCGTGCCAACTTCAGGGCGGTGGCTTGAATGGTCTCCGAGCTTTCCCACAGGGAACGTGCCCTTGCATCCCTCAACGATGAGAAGGTCGACAGGCTTTCCACCTACCCTATCGCCTGCGGTGTCTGCAGAAGGCTGGTCGGCGATGGAAAGATGACCTACAGGGAGTGGGCGAACGACCCTGTCAAGTTCGCCTCCGCTTTCAAAGCGGGTCAGGACAGGTTCGGTCTCGACTTCTCGATCGGTCTGATGGACCTTTCCGTGATGGCCGGAGACCTCGGTGCGAACGTCAGGATGGACGAACAGAACACCCCGTTCGTGGACGTCCACCTGCAGAACACCGCCGAGAACTACGAGAACCTCGAGGTCCCCGATATAACCAAAGGGCGTACCGCCACCCTCATCGCAGGTACCGAACTGCTTGCCAAACAGCTGAAGGACCAGGTCGTCACATCCGCGTTCGTGGAAGGCCCCCTGCTCGCCCTCACCCAGACCTTCGGTGCCGAGAACGTGATGATGGACCTCTTCACCGACCCTGCTCCCATACACAAGGCGCTCGAGACCCTCACCGAGTACGACAGGCAGATCGTCGACGGACTCTCCCACACTGGAGTGGACGCGATCTGCTGGGACTACCTATGGGGCAACTACTCCTGTCTCGGAGACGAGGAGTACGGAGAGTTCGAAGGTGACAGGTACGCTCCTCTGCTGAACAAGTACACCGTCGACAGCGGAATGGCGAACACCGTGCACAGCTGTGCGGACCTCCCCCATCTCGACAAGCAGATTAAGGAATTCAAGCCCAGTCTGTTCTCCCTTGCATACTACCCCCTCATTGAGGGATCTCCCTCCCCCAAGGAGACCATCGAGGCAGGATACGCGGACGAGTGCCTTATCGCAGGTGTGATCGACCCTCAGATGTTCATCAAGAACACCGCAGAGGAGGTCACCGTTGCTACCAGGGACCTCTGCCACGAGGTGAAGACCGCCCTCTGCGAGAGGGGACTGAACTCCAGGTACACGATCGCCACCGGATGTGAGGTTCCTCCCACCCAGACCTGCAGGTTGGAGAACATCGACGCCATGGTGGAAGCCGTCAGGACCTACGGAGGCATAGAGTACTGAAGGTCGGTGGGGAACCTCCCCTCCACCGGTCCTTCCGAGGTGAAAACATGTCCAACGAATTCTTCAATGCGATGAATGCGAAAGGATTCTCGAACAACTCCGTGGCTGCCGTACGTAAGTTCGCCTGCCCCGCATGTGGGTTCAGGTTCTCCCTGGTGTACGCCCGTGCGATCGCGTGCAAGGGATGTTCCAAGGCGGTCACAGGATGCAACAAGGTCCGGTGCGAGAAATGCGACTGCGAGTTCCCCATCTCTGTCTCCCCTGATGTAGAAGACAGGGTACAGGAGAGGACCCTTTCAGACCATATCTGCAGAATTGTAAACAACCGCTACGCCGGACAGGGTGTAGAGGTCTTCAACAGATGAAACCCCACGTTACAAACCCTTTATTCCTCCAATCAAGGTGAAACCAATGAAACAGGATACCAAACTGATCCACGGATACAATTCAGAGGATCCCCGCACAGGAGCGGTGAACGTCCCCATCTACCAGACATCGACCTTCCGTCAGCCCGAGCTCGGACACCATCTCGGATATGAGTATTCCCGTACGGGAAATCCCACCAGAGAGGCCCTCGAGAACGCCATCGCGGCCTTGGAGAACGGAACCCACGGACTCGCTTTCGGTTCCGGAATGGCCGCTCTCACGACCGTACTAAGCCTTTATTCCTCGGGAGACCGCATCCTCATATCGAAGAACGTCTACGGAGGTACCTTCCGTGTGCTTGATAAGGTGTTCAAGAACTTCGGAATCACCTACACCATCACCGACACCTCCGACCTTATAGCCTTCGAGAAAGAGATCACCCCCGATGTTAAAGCCGTACTGATCGAAAGTCCTGCCAACCCTCTGATGTATATCACTGATATCGCCGAGATCTCGAAGATATCGAAAAAACACGGCATCCACACGATCGTCGACAACACTTTCATGACCCCCTATCTGCAGAGACCTCTCGACCTCGGAGCGGACATAGTGGTCCACAGTGCCACCAAATACCTCGGAGGCCACAGCGATGTCGTCGCCGGACTTGCGGTCGTGAAAGACGAAGAGCTAGCACAGCGCCTCTACTTCCTTCAGAACGCCACCGGAGGCGTATTGGGTCCCTTCGATTCTTTCCTAGTCCTCAGGGGCATCAAGACCCTCGGTGTAAGGATGGACAGACATTCCTCCAACGCACAGAAGATCGCGGAATACCTTTCGAAGAACCCTGCCGTATCCAAGATATACTATCCCGGACTGGAGTCCGACCCCGGATACGAGATCAACAGGAAACAGGCATCCACCGGCGGAGGAATGATGTCCTTCGAGCTCACTCCGGACTACGACTACCGCAAGTTCGTCTCCTCCACGAAGATCATCGCATTGGCCGAGAGTCTCGGCGGCGTGGAGTCCCTCGTATGCCACCCTGCAAGCATGACCCACGCTTCAATCCCCAAGGACATCCGTGAAAGGGAAGGTATCACCGATAACCTCATCAGGCTCTCCGTAGGAATCGAGGACGTAGAAGACCTGATCGAGGATATAGAGAACGCCTTAGAAGCATCCAAGGTCGCTTGAACATGAGGTATTTGGACAGGATCCAGGACGGTATAGGCAACACGCCTCTCCTGAAGATCAACAACATGGGCGTAGGTAACGGCAACAACCTCTTCGCAAAGATGGAGCTCTCCAACCCCGGAGGCTCCGTCAAGGACCGCGTGGGGATGTACATGATCGACGATGCAGAGAAGAAGGGCATACTGAAACCCGGATACACGATCGTTGAGGCCACCGCGGGGAACACGGGCATAGGCATCGCCATGGCTGCGTTGAACAGGGGCTATAATCTCAAGTTCATTGTCCCTACGAAGTTCTCCCAAGAGAAAATGGCGTTGATGGCCGCCCTTGGTGCCGAGATAATAAACACTCCGCGCGAGGAGGGGATGCTCGGTGCCGAGAGGTACATGAAAAACCTCCTGGATTCCGACAGTACCTGCGTGAGCATGTCCCAGTTCCGCAACCCTTCGAACCCCAGGGCACATTACGAGACTACCGGGCCCGAGATATACCGTGACCTTGACGGAAAGATAGACTATTTCGTCGCCGGGGCGGGCTCGGGAGGTACCTTCTCGGGTATCGTGAAGTACCTTAAGGAAAGGAATCCTAACATCAAAGGTGTGTTGGCCGATCCTATAGGATCCACCATCGGCGGAGGGGAACACAAGGACTACGACATAGAAGGTATCGGCAACGATTTCGTGGCAGACACCATGGACATGAGGCTTGTGGACAAGGTCATAAAGATATCCGACAAAGATGCCAAGGACACCGTCCGCAGACTCGCAAGTTCGGAAGGAGTGATAGCCGGAACCTCCTCGGGAGCGGCCCTTTGGGCTTCCTTGAAACTGTCGGAAGAGGTCAAGGATGCCAACATCGTCACCATCTTCCCTGACAGGGGAGACAGGTACTTCTCCAAAGGCATATGGGAGTGAAGACGTGGTCCCCGTAAACACCGATATCCCCAAAGAAGAACTGTTGTTCAAAAAGGCCACCTTGGCATTGGGTGGCGGGGTGAAACTCCCCTCGGGGTACACCCTCCCCGTCAGGATCTCCCATTCAACCGCAGGCCCCGGGGCCGGTAACGATTCCGTAGTTTTCGCATTCCACGAATCCAAGGTGAAAAAGAGTGTCTCATACGATACGGGAGAGTTCGAACTCGTCGTCGGAACGAATGATCTGTCGCTCACCCACAACGGAGAACCGTTCCTTGACGGAGTCACAATCGAACCTGTGGTCTACCATTGCCCCGGTCAGGCTTTCTTCACCATCGACAACAGATGTGGATTCGACTGTGCCTTCTGCGCCTCGCCTAGACTTCCCGATATTGATTTCAAGGACCAGCGTCCCGATGACATAGCGATGAAATGTCTAGACGAATACCTTGGGGGCAGGATCAGTGCCGTATCCTTCACCAGCGGGGTCTACGAAGGTGATGTGATACGCGAGGTCACACAGTTGAACAACTGTATCCGGGCAGTAAGGACCATGATACCATCCATACCGATCGGTGTAGAACCTTATTTGGATTCGGAGAAGCAGGTGGTATCTTTGAAAGGTACCGGTGCGAACGAGATAAAGCTCAACCTGCAGGCGGCCACCCCCGAGATATTCAAGAAGGTATGTCCTGATCTTGACCGTGACACCATCCTGAAATGTCTCCGCGCCGCGGTGGAGGTGTTCGGCAAAGGTAACGTGACGTCAAATGTCATCTACGGAATGGGCGAGACAGAGGAAGAGCTCACATCATGCATAGAAGACCTTTGTGCCATGGGCGTGATTCCCGTGCTAAGGGCCTTGAGATTCAACAAGTACAATCGTGAAAGGCTCAAGGAAGCGTTGGGTGAACTGATTCCGGTAACAGTTGACCACATGGTCAAGGTAGCAGGTATCCACATAAGGATGTTGACGAAATACGGATTGGATGTATTCAGACCTCGTACCATGTGTCTGGAATGCGGTTGTTGTGACCTTGTTCCGTTCAAGGACCTTTAAAAATTTTTTGAAATAAGTTGTTAAATAAGAAATCGCTATAATTCCTATTATTTAAGTAGGGATTACCCGACGGTACCTACCTGTAAGACGGTACCGTCGGCATAATTCACGAAGGAGAACATATCATGAAAGAACTGGTCATCAAAGACCTCTCGGTGTCTGCAAACGGGGTCCCCATCCTCAACAATCTGAACCTTACTATACGCAAAGGCGAATGTATAGCACTTCTCGGCCCCAACGGTCACGGAAAATCCACTTTCCTGAACGTTCTCATGGGTTCCCCCCAATATGAGATCACGAACGGAACCATCGCCCTTGATGGCGAGGACCTGTTGAGCCTATCCGTTGACGAAAGGGCTAGGAAAGGTCTGTTCATGGCGTTCCAGTCCCCTCCCGAGGTCCCTGGTGTCATCGCATCCGAGTTCTACCGTGCAGGGGTCAACGCACGCAGAGGTTCTCCTGTCGGAGCATATGCGTTCCGCAAGGAACTCAACGAGGCCTGTGAAAAGACCGGTCTCAATCCCGATCTCCTTTCCAGGAACCTCAACGCAGGTTTCTCCGGTGGAGAGAGGAAACGCAACGAGGTCCTTCAGATGTTGATACTGAACCCCGAAATGGCATTCCTCGACGAGATCGATTCGGGACTCGATGTGGATGCACTCTCCCTTGTGGCGGAATCGGTGAAAAGCCTCCGTGAAAAGGGAACCACTTTCATTGTAATCTCCCATTACGACCGTCTCTACAAGCTCATTCGTCCCGAAAAGACCGTTGTCATCGTCAACGGCACCGTAGCAGTCGAAGGCGACGGAGAACTGGCTGAGAGGATATCCTCCAAGGGATACGGGTTCCTGGAGAAGGAATACGGTATCAGCCTCAAGAAGATCACAAGGGTACCAGACATGCCCGGTTGCTCCACGGGAGCCATGAACGTAGAGATCAGGGGTGCTTGAGACGATCGTCCGTAACCTGGATCTCCTCAAGGGAGGGGAGATCACGGAAAACACAAAGATCGATGTCCTTCTCCCGGACACTGTCGATGGAACCCATGTAATCGACTACACGGTGTCCGACTGTTCGGAACTGGACCTCACCCTGTTCGACCTTGCCGACGGGGACGTTGACCTCTCCCTCAGGGTCCATATGAAGAAAGGTGCCAGCTGCAGAGTGAACATAGCGTCCATTTGCCGTGACGGAAAGAAGAAGATCTTCTCCGTGGACACGATTCACGTGGAAGGCAACACTTTCTCCCGTACAAAGATGGCAGGCATTAACGCTGGAGAAGGTACTCTTAGGTTCATCGGAACCTCCGATGTACGCAACGGTGCACATGGAAGCGATACCCGTCAGGACGGAAGGATCACCAACCTTTCCCCTGGTTCACGTAGCGAGGTATCCCCCGTTCTTCTGATCAAAGATGACGAAGTGGATGCCAGCCACGGTGCCGCCGTAGGTGCATACGACCCCAATGCCATGTACTATCTCATGAGCAGAGGACTTACCGAGGCCGAGAGCAGGAGACTGATCACCATAGGGAGCCTTATCCCCGTTGCGGATGCGTTTTACGACGATGGCATCAGGAAAGAGGCCATGGATGCTTTGGAGGCTGTCATCCTATGATCGATCCTGTCCTTATCCGCAGGGATTTCCCCATGTACGACAACAACGGTATGTACAAGGACAGAAAACTCGTCTATCTAGACAACTGTGCGACCACGTTCAAACCCCGTCAGGTCATCGACGAGGCCGACAGATACAACCGTTGTATTACCGCCAACACCAAACGCGGTGACTACATTCTCGCCCATGATGCGGACGTCGCATACGATGAAAGCAGAGCAACTGTGGCGAAGTTCATCAACGCAGCCCCCGAGGAAGTATGCTTCACCTGTGGTGACACCATGGGGCTCAACCAGGTCGCCTTCGGACTCGCACATCTTCTCCACAAGGGTGACGAGATCGTAATATCGTATCACGAACACGCCTCCGTGGTTCTGCCTTGGTTCAAGGTCGCGGAACACACCGGGGCCGTCATAAAGTACGTACCTTTGGACGAAGAGGGCAGGATAACCGCAGATGCACTGAGGTCTGTCGTCAACTCCAACACCAAGGTCGTATGTCTTGCCAGCACCACCAATGTCTTGGGATATTCTTTAGACGTCAAGGAAATGGCGAAGATCGCACATTCCGTCGGTGCATTGTACATCGACGACGGTGCCCAGTCCGTACCCCATAAAAAGACCGATGTGAAAGACACCGATGTGGACTTCCTCTGTTTCTCAGGACACAAGATGTTAGGTCCCACCGGAACAGGTGTCATGTACGGCAAGAAGAAACTCCTCCTTGAGCTCACCCCTCTGATGTGGGGCGGGGAGATGAACGCACGTTTCAGTCCCGACGGAAACATCATCCTTGACGATCCTCCTTCCAGGTTCGAGGCGGGAACACAGAACGTCTCCGGGGCCATGGGTCTTGCAGAGGCATGCAGGTACATCGAAAACATCGGTTTCCATGATATACACGTACACGAGGAGAACCTCAGGAAGGCAGCCGTCGACGGTCTCTCCGAGATAAAGGAAATGAAGATCTACAACCCCAATGCGGATGCAGGTCTCGTAACCTTCAACCATGAGACCGTGTTCGCACAGGACACCGCCACATGGTTAGGAAGCAAGGGCATCTTCGTACGTTCCGGAACCCATTGTGCAAAACTCCTACCTGAAAAGATCGGTGCCCCCGCGACCGTCAGGGCATCGTTCTACATCTACAACGATATGGAGGACATAGAATCCTTCGTCGAGGTCGCAAAACACACGGAGGAATATCTCGATGTCTTTTTCTGACGATCCCCAGTTCATGCGCGAGGTGATGACCGACCACATCCACTATCCCCGTAACAAGAGGATCGAAGGCGAAGGATACGTATCGGTCCATATGGCGAGCTCAAGCTGTATCGACGATGTCCATGTGCAGCTGAAGCTCAAGGACGATGTCATCGAAGACCTCTGTTGGCATGGGACCGGATGTTCCATCTCCTGTGCATCCTGCTCCATCATGACCGAGCTCCTCAAGGGAAAGACCAGGTCCGAGGCATTGAAGCTCGCAGACACTTTCGACTGCCTGATGAGGATGGAGCCCTGTGACGAGGATTCCCTCGAGGAAGCGGACTGCTTCGCCAACGTCCCCAGAGAACCTGCGAGGATAAACTGTGCCAAGATCGGATGGAAAGGACTCCGCAAGGCATTGGGACAGGAGGTGAACGAATGAACAACGAAGAACCTATGTTCGACAACGATGAACGTTCCCGTTACGAGTTCCGTGACGAGGACAAATCCCTGTTCAAGACCCGCAAGGGATTGGATGAGGAAGTTGTACGTGAGATCTCCCGTGTAAAAGGAGAACCCGAATGGATGTTGGAATTCAGATTGGAGGCTCTCAAAGCTTTCTTCGAACACCACCAGCCCCGTTTCGGTCCTTCGTTGGATGATATCGATTTCCAGGCGTTCACCTACTACACCAAGGTATCGGAGGGTGTCTCCAAATCCTGGGAAGATGTTCCCGACGATGTCAAGAACACGTTCGAGAAGCTCGGTATCCCTGAGGCCGAAAGGAAATACCTTGCGGGTGTGTCCGCACACTACGAATCCGAGGCAGTATACGGCAATATGCTTAAGGAGGTAGAGGACAACGGTGTCATCTTCACAGATACGGATACCGGCCTCAGGGAATATCCCGAACTGTTCAAGAAGTACTTCGGTACCCTCGTACCGATAAGGGATAACAAATACTCGGCTCTGAACGGTGCCGTATGGTCCGGAGGAAGTTTCATCTATATCCCCAAGGGTGTGAAACTGGAAATGCCCCTACAGGCTTATTTCCGTATCAACAACAAGAACAGCGGTCAGTTCGAACGTTCCCTCATCATCGTGGACGACGATGCGGAACTGAACTATGTGGAAGGCTGTACTGCCCCTATGTATTCTGAGGATTCCCTCCATTCGGGTGTCATCGAGATATTCGTCGGAAAGAGGGCAAGAATGAGATACACCACCATCCAGAACTGGTCCAATTCGGTTTTGAACCTGGTTACACAGAGGGCAGTGGTGGACGATGACGGCCTTATGGAATGGGTGGATGGAAACGTCGGTTCGAAGACCTGCATGAAATACCCCTGTTGTGTCCTCCGTGGGGAGAGATCCCATGGATCGGTGAACTCTGTGGCCGTGGCAGGCCCTGGTCAGTATCAGGACACCGGTGCGAAGATGATCCATATAGGTAGGGGATCAACCTCCAATATCATTTCGAAATCGATCTCCCATGGTGGAGGAACATCCAATTTCAGAGGAAAGATCTACATATCCCCACAGGCGGAAGGTTCACGTGCAAAGGAACAGTGCGATACGCTGATCCTCGATGGAAGATCGTTCAGCGATACCGTGCCGTGCAACAAGGTCGACAACTCCACGTCGTATCTCGAACACGAGGCATCTGTCAGCAGGATATCGGAAGACCAGCTGTTCTACCTGATGAGCAGGGGAATTGCACGTGACGTTGCGACTCAGATGATCCTGATGGGATTCCTACAGCCGTTCAGTGACGAACTACCCATGGAATATGCGGTAGAACTCAACAGATTGATCCACTTGGACATAGAATCTAAGAAACCCTGATCCGGCCTTAGGGTCGGATTCACTCTTCTATCGTGATAATGGGATCGAACTTCCTGTCTAGAATATCCTGAAGCGTGTAGCTCTTCAGGAAATCATCTATGACAGAGTTCATCCTCTTCCAAAAAGGAGCCGTGAGGCAATCGGAAATATTGTCGCACGAAAACTCACAATCGACACATGGTACGAGGTTCATCTCTCCTTCGGTGACCCCTATTATCTCGGCTATGGTGTACTCTCTAGGGCTCTTCACTAGAAGATATCCCCCTTGTGCACCCCTGACACTTTTTATAAGTCCCGCTTTGTTGAGAAGCGACCCTATCTGTTCCATGTACTTGATTGAGATTCCCTGCCGTGAGGAGATGTCCTTGAAACTCACAGGTTTCGTATTGGAATTGATGGCTATGTCCAACATTATCCTGAGAGCATATCTTCCACGGGTGGAAACCTTCATGACAGGTCATCGGTTTTCGGATATTAAGTAATTCCAGAACTTTGTCATGTATTCCCCGGAATTGTACGTATTACCTTTTCATTATTCCCTAACTCTGATCGAATACGGCATACGTCGAAGATAGTGCATCCTGTCCCATCATAGGGAATAATCGCGTATTCCCCATTGTTAAATGGATATCCTAATTAGTTTACAATTGTGGAACTGGCTATTTCACTTTCGGTCACTTTCGGTGACCTCCCCTGCTTTGATTTAAATACCCTTGCTGTGTAACGAGAATTGCAAGGTACGAGCCATGCGGGAATCGATGACAAGACGTCTGTCATCGACATTTCTACTCGAATAACGTACCTCTGACAACGAACATCCCGGGGCTTGGATGCCCTTCTGGGACTGATTCGGTTTGTTTGAGTCCCAGAAGGGTATCGGGGATCAATGACCCCGGGGCGGGAGATACTGTCCCCGTTGGAACGAGAATAATCCCGCTTGGCCGGGCGGGTTCTTCACGTCTCTATTTCAGAATATCGCAGGGCCCATTAACTGGAACACGACGATCATCAATACAAATCCCAATGAAACTCCTGCCACAAGCTGTGCCAACGTGTGTTTCCTGAGGACGTATCTTGCCCACCCTATGGGGAATAGGCAAAGTAGCAGTAACAACAGGAAGGGGCCGTACTGCATCGCCAGAGACATCACAGGCCCGACCATCCCTATCGCATGGAAACTGATCTTCCAATAAAGGCTGATTATGGTCATGAACATGGTACAGACAGCATATGCGGCCATCAGTACTGTTAGAACATGGGGAGCGTCAATAGCCGTTACAACGAAATATCCCATAATATAGAAGATGATACCCGCTATCGCAGGAACAGTCCTCTGCTTACGGTCGGGGATATCCATGTTCGTTCCTTTCAGTTTAGCATAAGTCAAGATAACTGCCATCGGAAGGATTACCGTAAACAAGATGCAGATGAAGCTGCAGATAGCAATCTTCACAGGATCTTCCAATGGAAGACTTAAAATTATGAACACGGGGATGGAGACAAATGTAGGCATCGATACCGTGGATATTGCATGGGCCACTTTCTCCTTTGCAGGAGAGACCTGTCCTGGAAACAGTTCATCGAATCCTGCATATGATTCTGACATACCTACCGCAATGCGATTCAGATATAATTTGTATCCCGAAAGAACAACATTTGGACAGGGTACATCTAGGTAACTAGTGAAAAAGCCCCCGGAGCATCTGAACGCTCCGGTAATAGGTTTGATCGGTCGATCAGAAGAGTTTGATCTTAGTATTGTCGATCTTTACGATCTCCGCCGTATCTTTCTCCAGGGTGAAATAGGCCAAGGAACAGTTGTTGGATTTATAGGTCTCGTAAATCATTGGCAGAGCCTCTTTGAAAGCGTTCTCCAACTTTTCATCCTCTTTGAAGGATGCACATCCATCCCAGCGGAGGAACTCCCCTTCGATGTGGGCGAGTATCTCACAATGAGGATTGGCAGTAAGCTGTGCATATACGTCTTTAAAAGTTCCTACAGCGAAGTAGATTTTTCCTTCGAGAATGGTCTTGAATCCGAGTATACGCATTTTAGGCTGACCATCGCAGATAGTAGCCAAAGTAAAGGTACCTGCGCGGGTAAGGAACGAATCAATGGCTTCCATCGGAGTGATCTCGATGTTCTCGGGTGCGATCAACTGACTGATGAAACGTTTCTCGCTCTCGGAAACTTTCCCATCCACTGCACATACCATCAGGGAGAATAGGATGAGGTCGTCCCTGAACTCGGGAGACAGGGGTTCGATTATACGAAGAACATTATCAACGTATCTTGAAAGGTCTTTGTCGTTCTTCATTCCGACCTCGTTGAAGAGAACGACAGCCTGTTCATAGGTGGTAGACTGTCCGGCAATCATGTCGAACATAGGTTTGAGGAGCTCGTATTCTTTTTTAGAAAGGTTGTTGTCGGCAGCTACGGCTGCAAGGATGAAATCCAAGTAAATCGACAGGGCTTCAGCACCATCCTCTGCCAAGCCAGCAAGGGCGGTGATGATTTTTGCGGATTTCTCGTTGAAAAGTTTGGCAAAGATTTCAGAATCGAGTTTTTCCATTGAATTGCAGAGATCTTCGAAGCCACTCATGTCAATCAGTTAGAATATACATCCAACATTTATATATCTTGATGTGATTTTACATATATCGATATTAAAACTTTTTACTTCTTTAAATATTGTCACAGACAAATACACCGAAATGAACTATAGATCGCATTTCCTAAAGACTAAAGAATTAACATAAAAAGGAAAGGGGCGTCAGGAGACGCTCCGTTCCCGAAAGGGTTTATCGGTTCATCTAACGATCAGCATCTCGGCACTGTCGTAGCCTTCGGGAGACTCACCGACCCCGAAATCATCATTGGTCGTCTCGCAATAATAGTATTTCTTACCGCCGTTCTCGTAATAAGTTCCTCCGGGAACGTTTTCCAACGCCACTGAGGCCGCCGCATGTCCGGCATCCACATACTCCTCTCCTACGAACAGCAACAGGGCGGTATCGTAACCCATGCTTTTCATCAGAGCACAGTACAGAATTGCAGAATCCTCACAATCCCCACGACCGTCGAACAGAGTCTCGTACGGGTACTTCCAATACTCTACCCCATGACAATAGTCTTCGTCCAACTCGTATGTGACACACTGTTGGACGAAATCCAGGACGAAATCTGCCCTCTGCAGATCGGTCATGTCCTTCGAAAGGCCCATGAGATAATCCGCCCAGCCCTTGACCGAATCCGATGCATAGTTAACGAATCCGAGACGGTCCTCAGTGGTCATAGGTGCACGGGGCCTGTCCGCTCCCAGATACTTGAAATACTCGTTGTAATCGGTGGTCCATGCCGCCGTATAGGTCTTCCTGTCATGTTTCCAGGAGAATTCCTTGATTACCTTCCCACCGAAATATTCCTTGAGGGACCCTAGATATTCCGCATCAGGTCCATATCTCGTGACCCTGTATATCCCGGGACCGAGATTCATGTCAAGATAGGTCGTTCCGGTTTTCGAGAACACATAGTCACCGGTGAACCAATCGGTGACGATCCAGGTGTCGGCCTTGCTGTCGTTGTATTGAAGACGGTTTTCACCGGTATAGACGACGTTCTTGGTCTTTGCCACAAGGACAGTATCCGTCTTCCCAGAAAGAGTGAAACTGGTTCTGTTGTTTACCAATTTTCCGTCAAGGTCGTACCATCCGGCGAAAGTGTATCCTTTCTCCACGGTAGCCTTCAAGGTGACCGTTTCCGAAGACCTGTGTGCACCGGCCCCGGTAACGGTGTCAATACCCGTCATGGTATACACGGTAACCTCGTATCCCTTCACGGTCTTCACTTTCAGTTCGGTGGGTTCCTGGACGAAGACGCTGTATTCCCTTTTATCCGAAAGGAGTTTTCCATCTTCGTCATACCATCCGGCGAATGCATATCCGTCCTTGGTCTTGGCGTACAGATCGACATAGGTGTCCATGCCATAGAAACCGGGACCGTCCACATGGTCGATACCTTCGTCACCGGACACAGAGAGCTCTATTTCCTGTGAAAAATTATCTCCGAAGAAAAGGACTCCGGATCCTACGACCATGACCGCAATAACGGCCACGATAATTGTTCTGATATCCATACTATCATGGACCTAAAGACCAAAATGGTATTTCAACACTGACCCAGGCTTTGACAATCCTGAACAAGCGGCATATCCCTGTTCCGATATTGACGTGGCCCCCATGTACAAGAACGTACAGTGTAATGATCTAACCTTGTTGACATCCTCTGGCCTTGAATGAAACCTGATATTGCTAGCATGCCCTCCTGATTTTAAACAGAGGATGCCGAAGTACTGTCTGGAAGATTCACTTCTGAAGTATCAGGAGTATTTCCTTCGCCTTGGGATCCACAGCACCTAAAGGAACATCCCAATGTCCCGCTTGAACATAACGGGAATTTATTACTTCGAATCCGCATTCCGTAACCAACGAAGTTATCTCCTCAAGACTGTAACGTTTGTCACGTATCACATATTCTGCTGGAAGTGATTCGTCACTGTGGAACTGCTCTTTCCGGTAAACAAGTTTGGTTGTCGAGTCGATCGCATAATAATCCGGATCGAATACATTGCCGCTGGATTGCATCGTATCGCTAGGTGGGAGATTGAATAGGATCTGGGGATCGTCCTGTATATTGCCATAGTATTCTGGATGGACATTTGCCAAAGTCAGTTCGAAATTCATGACTGAAATTGCCATCTTTCCTCCTTCGACCAAGGCATCGTAAAGATTGGTCAGAATCTGTCTGTTGTTATCGTCATCAGGGAAAGAACCGACAACGTCATAAAGACAGATCACCAGATCGTACTTGTTCCTTTCACCCAATCTACGTAGATCCCCTGTACGGAAATCTATAACTTTACCAGAAACAGGTTTCGATTTTGCAATTGCGATATTGTCCGAAGACATATCGATAGAAGTCAGAGATTTGGGATTCGCCATCTCGATCAATGCAAGTGAGTGTCTCCCTTGACCACATCCTGCATCCAGAATCGTTTTATCATCGAATCCTCCACACAGATTCTCCAACACCCTCAACTCTTTGGAAGAGTGCTTAGCCCATGGTTGAACGTCCATTTTCATTCTACCATAAGCTTCTTTCAAACATTCTTCGGAAAATGAAATCAACTGAAGTAATTCTTTCTGAAAATCCTTATCAAATTCTTGATCACGGAAGGTAAATGCAACCCATTCATGACCTGAGGGCAAAGTACCCAATAACCAGTTAGGGCCAAATTTACTCATTTTATCCGCATGCATCCCTTCACCATCAACAAAAAATTTCGTATTTGCTATCGATTCAGATGGACTTATCTGCAAATCAGAGATATATGATATACTAGAACAGACCTTTCTTACAAATTCTTCATGTTTTTGTATTTCAACAGGCGATACATGACGAAGTGTAGTACGTTCTAAAGTCTTAATCGTAAATGGATTCGATGTCGCCAAACCCCAAGCAACATCATTGGAAAAACCCCATATTGAGTGCAATAACTTACTACCTATTCCTTTTTCACGGTAATCTTTATGCACAACCAGCTGTAGAACCCAGGTATAGACGTCTTCGTCCATTATTTCACGGATATAAAATGCCTGCCCTACCAATTTACCCCCATATTTTGCTAAAGCAACATGGTAACCTGGATGAACAAAATTCTTTCTATAGAAATTAGCAGACATTTTCACATTTCTGCCAGCCTTACCTGTTGGTTCATCCTTGCTGTATTCACCGTAATTTTCCGAATAAAGCACGGAGCATTCCTGGAATTCTTCCTCGGTCAAGGATTCCGTTTTTTTCGAATAGTACTCGACCTGCATCATATTGCCTTCACATTTTCTTGAAACCACGGAACATCCATGCACCGATGGTCTTGAAACCATAGCTCAAGGTTGCGATAAAATGTCTGGACTTGCTCTTTGGAACCGCCTTGTAGTCCATGATCGCCTTGACCGCATCCTGCCAGGTGACGATATCGTCGGGAAGGTCCACATACCCGTTACCGACAGGTGCAGGCGTATGTGCATCGCTCCCTGCACTGATCGGTTTCCCGATCTTTTTGGCCAACTTCATAGATTTGACATTGGCACTGGGGATCGACTTAGCATTGCGTGCCTCGACCCCGTCGAAAGGATAGTTCAAAGTGTTTTTCTCCCCCAGACCTGACCACCATCTGTACGGATGGGCGGCGAAAGCGTATCCTCCCGCCTCGTGGATGGCGTCTATGGTCTCTTGGATGCCGAGACCCTTGGGGATCTCACGGTCGATACCGAAAGCAAGTATGTGACCTTCGGTCGAGGAAACCTCCTCGCCCGGGATCACGATGACCTTTCCATTGTCCTTCACGTCGAAGTATGCCTTGAAACTGTTGTGGTCCGTTATGGCCACACAGCCGATACCCTCCTCGATGCATCTGTCGATGACCTGCTGGGGAGTGGTCTTCCCATCTTCGGAATAGTTCGTGTGGACATGGAGGTCTGCTTTCATAATGCAGGTGCACCGTCCATTATTTCACCGTCGACGGTCATCACACAACCGTTACCGTCGGTCAGTGCGATGGCTTTGTCCCCGTCAATGAGGGCTATGACGCGCTCAGGTGCGTCCTCGGGAAGTTCGATGTCCATTCCCATGAATTTTCCGTCCACGACCTTGGCGACCTTCATGGTGACCTTCTCGAGGTGTTTCATCTCGCATCTGAGCCCTTTGGACTCGAGACCGGACATAAAGAGGGTTCCGTTAGGTACGTCCTTGGAAGGCTCGAGAAGGAGGAGTTTGTCTCCACCCATCTCGCGGTCCTCGGCGGCCATGAGCATACCGAAGGATTTCACTCCCTTGAAGTTGGCCGATTTGAGGTTGGAGACCACAAGGAGCCTCCTTCCCATCATCTTGTCGTAAGGGTAGTCGGCCTTGATGTTGGTGACGATGGTACGGGGACCTTCCTCCTCTCCGAGGTCTACTTTCAGTACGTAGAGCCTCTCGGCTTCGGGGTGGTCGTTTACCTCCACGACGGTACCGAGGCGGAGCTCGATCCTCCTGAAATCGTCGAAAGGTTCTGCGGGTGCTGCGTTTGCATCTGCCATATTATTCCTGCCTACGTATGTTCCAATGGTATTTATCTGACTCCCGCCCCGTCTTTGAGAGGACGGTCGACCATCGCAACGGTTCCGTTGCCATCGGTGAGTGCTTTCATACATTCTCCATCGAACACTGCAGCGATCTGTGCAGGGGCGTCCGAAGGGACGTCCTCGATACCCGCCTTCTCCCCGGTGACCTTCATGGTGACGACGGAGAAGTGTTTCTTGTAGTCGATGGTTTCGGTGTTGTTCTCCAGACCGCAGTTGAAACGGGTGCCGACAGGCACGTCCTTGGAGGGCCTGAGGAGACATACGGTGTTTCCACCGAGGGCCTCGTCGTCCGCCGCGAGGAGCATTCCGCAGGAGTCCACGCCTCTGAGGGGCCTGGGAGCGAGGTTGCTTACAACGATCGCCTTCCTGTCCTGCATCTCTTCGGGGGTGTAGAACGCCTTGAGACCTGCACAGATGGTACGGGGACCGGTCTCCTCTCCGAGGTCCACCGTGAGCTTGTAGAGCTTGTCCGCATCGGGATGGTCCTCGACCTTGATGACCTGTCCGACCCTGAGATCGAGCAGTCTGAACGCTCCGAAGGGACCTTCGGGAACCTTGAGCGCCTCGGCCTTCTTTTTCTTCTGGGGTTTCTCCTCGACCTTGACGTCCGCCTCAGGCTGGGAGAACACTTCGGGATAGAGCACCTTGATGTCTATCTTACCGTAGACGGGGACGGGCTCTTTCATGAGCATTCCGACGGGGAGGCCGTTGTTGACCGCGGCGTATCCTGCGGACTCGATCGTTCCGGGAAGTCCGAGGAACGACCAGATCTTCTCGGAGGACCTGGGCATGAAGGGCCATGCCATGATGGCGAGGGCCTTGACGATGCGGAGGCAGTCGTGGAGCACCGCGCCGCATGCGGCCTTGTCCTCTTTCACGAGCTTCCAGGGGGTGCAGGAGTTGAAGTACTCGTTACCGAAATGGGCGAGTGCCATGACGCTCTGCAGGGCCTTCTTGAAATCGCAGGTGGAAAGGAGGGCGGAGTACTCATCGAAGTACTTGACGATGGTCTCGGTGACCTTGGTGTCGGGTTCGGGGCATGCCGGGATCGCTCCGTAGTTCTTGTGGGTGAAGCTGAGGCACCTGTGGTAGTAGTTACCGAGGGCGGCGACGAGCTCGCTGTTGACCTTGGTCTCGAGATCGGCCCAGGAGAAGTCGGAATCATGGGTGTCGGGCATGACCATGGAGAGGTAGTACCTGATCTCCTCGGGATCGAACTTCTCGAGGACGTGTGCGATGTCACGGGGTATGTTCACGGTGACGTCGGTACCGTTGCCCTTCCTGCTCTTGGAGAGCTTTCCGCCGTTGAACATGAGATACTCGTTGGCGGGGATGTCGTAGGGCATGTTGAAACCCTTCTCCATTCCCATCAGCATGGCGGGCCATATAATGGAGTGGAAGGGGATGTTGTCCTTTCCGATGAAGTAGTAGTGCCTGCAGTCGGGGTTCATCCAGAACTCCTTCCAGTAATCGGGCTTGCCGATATCCCTCGCGTGGGCGATGGTGGTGCTGAGGTATCCGATGACGGCATCGAACCAGACGTAGATGACCTTGGACTTCCACTCCTCCCCCTCTACGGGTATGGGCACTCCCCAGGACATGTCCCTGGTGATGGACCTGTCCTTGAGGCCGCCTTTGAGGAAGTTCTCGGTGAAGGACCTGACGTTGGACCTCCAATGGGTATTGGCCTTGAGGTTCTCGAGAAGAGGACCTTCGAACGCGGAGAGCTTCAGGGCGAACTGTTTGGAGGCCCTGACCTCGGGGGTGCAGTTGCAACGGGTGCAGTGGGGCTGGAGGACGTCGCCGGGGACGAAAGTGGCACCGCAGCTGTCGCACTGGTCGGAACGTACATCGACGGCACCGCACTTGGGGCAGATACCCTCGACGTACCTGTCGGGAAGGAACTTGGCGCAGGTTGGGCAGTAGTACTCGTCCTCGTCGAGGTCGTAGATGTACCCGTTGTCCTTCAGGGTGTTGAACATCCACTGCGTGATCTCGAAATGGACGGGACTGTGGGTCTTGGAGTAAAGGGTGTACTCGATGCCCATGTCCTCGATGGCCTTCTTGTTGATGTTGTGGTAACGGTCGGCGATGACCTCGGGGGTCACACCCTCCTTGTCGGCGGTGACGGTGATGGGGGTACCGTGCTGGTCGGAACCTCCTACGACCCAGACCTCGTTTCCGAGCAGACGGTTGTATCTGCCGAATATGTCGGGGGGAAGCAGGGACCCCGCAACATGTCCCAGATGGATGGGACCGTTGGCATAGGGCCATGCGATGTTGATAAGAACTTTAGCCATGGAAGAGGGATAGCATCAAACGATATAAACCCACAGTCGGACGTAACGGGGCCCGACCGTGGTAAGGGCGATCAGATATCGGACTCAGACCTTTGTGAGGACGGAGCGCAGTTTCGAAATGAGTTTTGGATAGAGTTCCGCCAAGACGAGTATTATCACAAGGGTGACGATACCGACCGCGACATCTGTAGAAACGGGAAGGACCGGGAAGAAGGCCTCCTTGGGAAGGTCCTCGAACAGGACTATGATCATACGTGCGACGGCGGTGTGGAAGAGCAGGATCGCGAGCGTGTGCTTTCCGACGAATCCCACGACCTTGTACAACGGGGCGATCTTCGACAGGAACGCAAAGAACGTCAGCAGAATGAAGGATGCGAACACGCTCTCCAGGAAATAGGGGAACGCGGACCATCCGCCGTACGATCCCAGCTTGGAGACGTTGAAATCGTTTCCGGGAGGGAAAACAGAGAGAAGGACGACAGTGGCCACGACCGATACCAGCAGGTACAGGACGAACCTCTTGGACCTCCAGTTCCTCTCGATCAGTTCCGCCACATTGTATTTCGCCATCGCCGCACCCGCGAGCATCAACGCCGCGGAGATGGGGGCCATATGGGCCATCCACGGGAAGTACAGACGGGGCCACTCCAGGAACAGTGCAGTGAGACCTACTAGAACCACTATCGCCACGGCGGTCCTCCTCATGTCCTTGAGGACGTAATCGGCTATGGCGTAGAATATCAGGAACGCCCACACCATGACCTTGAGGAAATACGTTCCGTTGAGCACCGCGAGGATGGATACCGATTTATCCTCATAGGTCAGGTCCAACGATTGGAAGAACGGGTATCCGATACAGCTTTTGACACAGGTGATGTAATCGTCGAAACCGGCATCGACCCCTACGATGGCCATGTACCCCCATACGACGAGAGGTGTCAGAAGACCGCAACCTACTATCGCCACCACAAGTTGCAGAACGCGTTTCTTGAAATTGGACACGAAACCACGTTCAGGTTTGTAGAAATAACCGGACGTGACGAAAAAGGTCATCAAACCGAGGTACAGGAACTGGAGTGGGACGGACACACGGGTACCGGAGTTCCCTCCCTTGGGCACGAGCACGAACAGGTGCACGAACACTATCATTATTATCGCGACACCTTTGAACATATCGAAGCAACGGATACGTTCCTTGGGGACGTTTTTGACGTATGTATCGCTCATCGTCCGCCAACAATGATGTTCAAGGTATATTACGATACACATGACGTAAATGTCAAAAACGGAAGCCGGTATCCTGAAACGTCGATTCCGCGTCGCGTGTCTGCAAAGAACCTTATAAGTAGTTAGGTTAGGACGCACGTTTACCATGAGGATAGCCGCCGTTTTGTTCGACAGATGTCAGAACAAGAAATGCAATCACGAGTGTGAGAGGTTCTGCCCCCTTATCAGGACCGGTGTGAACGTCATAGAGTTCGGTGAGAGAGGAAAACCCGTCATCTCCGAGACCCTTTGCCAGGGATGCGGTATATGCATCAACAAATGTCCCTTCAAGGCCATCAAGATCATCGGTCTCGCCGACGAGCTCAAGGAGGAGATGGTCCACCAGTACGGAGAGAACACCTTCCGTCTGTACAGGCTTCCCACCCCTAAGAAAGGTATGATCACCGGTATCCTCGGACCCAACGGAATCGGTAAGACCACCGCCATCAACATCCTGTCGGGAATCATCGTCCCCAACCTCGGAAAATACGACGAACCCGCCGACAAGGAGAAGGTCCTCGCCCACTTCAAGGGAACCGACATGAACGAGTACATGTCCAGCGTGTACGCCGGGAAGATCAGGGTCGCCATGAAGCCCCAGTACGTGGACAAGCTCCCCAAGGTCACCAAAGGCGTCGTAAGGGACCTTCTTACCAAGATACAGGAGAGGATGACCCTCGAGGAGGCCATGGACATGTTCGGTCTGAACCAGATCATCGACAGGGACCTCTCGAAGCTCTCGGGAGGAGAACTGCAGAGGGTCGCCATGGCCGCGACCTGTATGAAGGACGCCGACATCTACTTCTTCGACGAGCCCACCTCCTATCTGGATATCTACCAGAGGATGAAGATGGCCCGTATCATCAAGAAGCTCGCGGGAGAGGACAAGTACGTCATCGTCATCGAGCACGACCTTGCGATCCTCGATTACCTTGCGGACAACGTCAACCTCGTCTACGGATCCGAAGGAGCGTACGGAGTGTTCACCCTCGGAAGGCAGGTCAGGACCGCCATCAACGTCTATCTGCAGGGATACCTCCCCGAGGAGAACATCAGGTTCAGGGAGAGGCCCATCGAGTTCGCCGTCTCCGCCCCCTCCGGCGACTGGAACACCCCTTCCCTCATCGACTTCGACGAGGTTTCCAAGGACTTCGGAGAGTTCAAACTGGACGTCAACAGCGGTATGGTCAGGATCGGAGAGTCCGTCGGTGTCGTGGGGCCCAACGCGACCGGTAAGACCACCTTCGTCAAGATGCTCGCAGGCGAGATCAAACCCGACAAAGGTTGCGTCAACGGTGTGATGAAGGTCTCCTACAAACCCCAGTACATCTCCCAGGACTACGACGGCACCGTCCAGGACTACCTCTACGCCAAAAACTACGACACCGTGACCTCCGGATTCTTCGAGACCCAGGTCCTCGGACCCCTCGCCATCAAGTTCCTGATGGACAAGGAGATGAAGAACCTGTCCGGAGGAGAGCTCCAGAGGGTCGCCATCGCAGGATGCCTCGCAGAGGACGCCGACATCTACCTACTCGACGAGCCTTCCGCATACCTCGACTCCAACCAGAGGATGGAGGCCGCCAAATGTATCAGTGGTATGATGGAGAAGACCGGACGTTCCGCCCTCATCGTCGACCACGACATCTATTTCATCGACATGGTCTCCGACTCCATCATGGTCTTCGGAGGAAACCCCGGATACCACGGTATCGCCGAAGGACCTTTCAGGATGAGAGAAGGAATGAACAGGTTCCTCAAATCCGTTGACATCACCTTCAGGAGGGATGCGGACACCCACAGGCCCAGGATCAACAAGGAGGATTCCAACCT
>JAKSHW010000030.1 GCA_024399195.1 archaeon
CTCCTTGCCTTTCCTCATGCGTCCGCGGGTCTTTTTCCGAGGTTCTTTCGGTGGCCTCCGAGATGCTCTGGCGGCTGGTCCTCTTCCCGCCGCAGAGACACAGGGCATACAGCATATGGGCATCGGTGAAGCGGTGCATCCCCCTGGTGCCCAGTTTCGTACCGGTACGTTCCATCATGCCTTGGAACAATTCGCCGACGAACGGCCTGGTGAATATCGTATCGTCCCTGCCGATGCTTCTCATCATCTCCATCATCTGTGCTTCTGAAGCCGTCATGCACCCGCCCTCATCTTTCTGATCAGTGTTATACCGAATACCAACGCGAAGAACACTATGAGCCCTATCTCCACGGTCAGCAGGAGCGTCTGGTCCTTCTGGGGCTCCGGTTCGGTTATGGGCTGCGCGTCGTAGTGCGCCCACGACGACAGCACGTTGTCGGATGCGTATATTTTGAAGGAATCCACGTCCACGTTGGTGAAGGCGTTCTCGAACGTATCGAAATATTCACAGTGTACCTCCAGTTCCGTTACGTTCTTGCAGTTGCCGAAGGCCCCGTTGCCCAGGGATTTGAGGTTCTCCCCGAGGACGATGAACTCCATGGATGAGGTCCCCGAAGAGGAATAGAATGTGTCCCTGTCCACGGTTTCCACTCCGTTGAGGTCGACGAATTGCAGTCCGTTGCAGTTGTAGAATGATTTGTTACCTATGGTCCTGATGCCTTCGGGAAGACTTATGTCAGTGAGCTTGGAGCAGTTGCCGAAGCAGTCGTTGGGGATGGCCGTGAGTCCCTTCCCGAAGGTTACATTAGACAGGCTGGCACATCCGTAAAACGCACCCGTTCCGATTGCTCTTACCGAATCGGGGATGGTGAATCTCGTGAAGGCCTTGCCGTCGCATCCGTTGAACGCTCCGCTTCCAATGAAGACAAGTTCATCGGAGAAGGATACGTTGGAAAGGGACTGACAGCCGGCGAAGGCCTGGTCCCAGATGTATACGACGGAATCAGCAAGGTACAGGTTGCTGAAGGTGGAACCGTACATTGCCCGGGTCTGGATGCCCTTGATGTGGCTGTTGAGCTCCAGAGTGGTTATGTTGTACGGATCGTCGAAGACGAGCTGATACCTGCTCTTGATGGTTGCATCCCTGGAGAACATGAATGCCGCATCTCCTATCTGGGTGACAGGGTAGGAGGTGCCGTTCACGGAGACGGAATCGGGAATCTGCACATAAGGTCCGGAAACGTATCTGTGGATGACTGCCTCGTCGTTTATTATGTAGTACGTGAAACGGAAGGTGTCCTTGCGGTAGGATCCGTTGTACTCGTGGAGTTCGAGGTCGTCCTCTCCGATCGTCCAGCCGGCCGCATCGGGACGATGGTGGACGATGACCCCTATGGGCACCGCTCCCTCGAAGATGGGAGAATCGCCCAGGAAGTAGAGGTCGGTGATCCCTGCGTTGGACCAGGCCAGCCAGGAGAAATGCCTTACCGTGACGGGAATGACCACGGATGGCGCATTGACCACTCCGTTGAAGGCACCGGCATCCACGATGTCGAGGGTGCATCCGTCGAAGGAAGAGGGCACGAACAATACTCCGCCCATGTTGTCCAGGGTCATGGAGACGAGGGTGGAATTACCGGATATCCCGGAACCCGTCGTCGTGTACTCCGCATCGCCGTAGGGGCAGACGACGATCTGCCTGACGTTGACCTCGTCGGTGGTACCGACTGCATAGAACTGCATTAGTTCCGTAGAAAATGTAACGAACCTGCCGTCATAGGCAGGTTCGATGTGCGTGGTAGCACCGGATGAGGAGATGTTCCACACATCGGCATGGACTCCCTCTCCCAGTTCGAGGAGCAGGGAGACGTCCGCGGTCACACCCAATGATTTCAGGTCCATGACCGAGGAACCGTCCACACGAAGGTTGAGACGGTAGAAGTTGCTGTAGTTGACCTTCTTCAGTGCTGACGATATCTTGACGTTGAAGGGTCCGTTCTGGACCGAAAAGGAGAGTTCGTCTCCGTCGCCTATCACAGTCAGGATCGATGAAAGGCTCATTGTGAACGAACCGCGGGGAACGATGACGATCGCTTTCGCATCGCCGCCGTGCTCAGCTATCAGAGCGGAAACCGATGCCTTGTCGATGGATACCGCAGTGGCGTTGGGATACTGGGAGAGATCGCATATCACAATCTTTCCAGCATACTTGGCGGCCGTATGTGCCAGCGCTGCCGTGAATGATACGGATACCGTATCTCCGGACATGTTGCCGTCCGTGTCGCGGGGAGCGTCGTATGCTCCTGCGATCTTTGAGACATATACGGTGGTGTTGCCGACCACGATGTAGTTGGTGTCGTACTCCTTGCTCAGGGCTGAATCGCGGTACATCTTCGCAAGGGCAGAACCGTGGAACACATCGAGGGGGAGAGCCCCTCCGATGGAGGAACCGTACCTGGCAGGATAGGTGCCTACTGTTGTATCCCCTTCCTTCACCGTCAGGGTATACTGCCTCGCCTCCGGCTCGAAGTAGGCGTAAGCGTAAGTGATGTCGATGATGTTGTCCAGGTCCACGGGGACATAGTTGTTGGGGGTGATGCTCCAGCCCACGAAGGAGTACTGGTACCTGACGGTGGATTCCCTGGAGGGATCGGGCGGAAACACAGCCGCGGTGCCGTATTCGGTGGATGCCACCGAAATCGGCGAACGGTCGTAGTTGAAGAACTTCACGTCGTAGGAACGGGTGATTGCGTTGAACACGGGTTTGACTGTCATGTCGTCGGTCACGGACGAGAGATCCTGACTCCAATGGTCGAACACGTAGTCGTACTGCTGCGTGCTCACCTTCGTGGGGATGCCGTCGTAGGTCGCTGCGGAACCCAGTGTTACGTATTCCTTCCTAATGAGCTGGTCGTCCTCCGTGAGATAAGTTATGCACTTCATGTCAGGAGTGATGTCGACGAAGGATGCGGTGAACACCGTGTCCCTGGTGATGACCGTGGTGGTATCGCCCCAGCCGACGAATCCCTTGCCGTCGATGTGGGGTTCCTCCACCTCGCTCATATCCGTCTGTTTTCCATATTTCACCTGCTGGGTCTTCCATACGGAGCCGTCCGGGAGCTTGAATGTCACGTCGAGGATGTTTTTCATCACCGTGATGGGCTCGGTCTCCGGATTGGGCTCGGGGCCTCCCCTGTCCTGCACGTAGCCGTCGCCGTAGGGGTCGGGAGTGGATATCAGATAAATGCATTCCACATAGGGATACACGGCTGGATCGTAGTATCCGAGCGTGTAGCTGTTGAACGACCACTGGTGGTCTATCCAGCAGAACTGGTTCCAGAACGCCCAGATGTTGTCCCCAAGGCTATCGTTGCCGAGACCGAACATAGTGTTGATCCAATCCGCCACGTCGTTGCCCATTCCGTCGTTGCCCGTGTATGTATCTATCTCCCCGGGCCAGTTGGCATTGATGGCGTTCTTCAGGACCTCTCCCATACTGGAACCCTCGGCGCTGATCCAGAATCCCTGCTCCCTGATCTCGGGGGTGAAGACGGATTTCACATGCTCGTTGTCAGGGGCGAAGCCGTTGGCGAACCGGATGAAGATGTATCCCGTGGATACCGGTTTGAAATTAGGTTCGGAGTATACGATGCTGCCGTTCACCTTGCTCATTGTGGAGATTGTGACGCAGTAGGATGTGCCGGACATCATCCTTTCGTTGGATGCGGAATTGAAGGCCTGCATGCTCCATCCTGAATTGCCCGGAGCGAGCCACT
Source organism: archaeon (assembly GCA_024399195.1). Classification (GTDB taxonomy): domain Archaea; phylum Thermoplasmatota; class Thermoplasmata; order Methanomassiliicoccales; family Methanomethylophilaceae; genus Methanomethylophilus. The sequence continues at coordinate 3,777 of JAKSHW010000030.1, forward strand.
GGAACACCCTCCAGTACTGGTCGTCGGCCGCGGATGCCGTACGGTCGTCTACCGACTTGATGGCGGTCATGGTCTGGTTAAGTTCCATATGCCGACCCTGCTGTGTCATAGCTTTGTTGATGGCCTCCCTCACGGTCTGCACGTTGCTGACCGTGGATTTCTCGTACGTACCGTCCCCGTTGAGGATGTAGACGTTCACATTATCGCAGATCTCCGCCGAGGAATCGTCGCTGTCCATGACGACCGCTACCGCTGCAACTATCGCGAACAATGAAAGTACCAGCAGTATCTTCCTCATATTATCACTTGATGTATCTCTTGGGGAGGACGTAGATCTCCCCGTCCACGTCGAGACCGACGCGTGCGTCCACCTCGTAGACCTGCCTGATGAGGTCCTCGGTGATGACCTTCTTCGGGTCCCCGATGGTGACGATCGAACCTTTCTTCATGATGATGCATATATCGCAGTACCTCGCCATCAGCGAGATATCATGCTCCGCCACCAGTATGGTCATGTCCTTGCGGGCCATGTTCTGGAGATATTCCATGACCTCCAGTTTGTACTTCATGTCAAGGTGGGAGGTGGGCTCGTCCACCAGCATGAGCTTGGGTTCCTGCACGTACGCTTTCGCGATGAGGGCGCGTTGCTTCTCTCCCGAGGAGCACAATGCTACCTGTTTTCTCCTGAGATGGTCGAGGCCGAATGTCTTGAGGGCCTCACGGACGGTCTTCTCGTCCTCGGGGGACTCCCACCAGACCTTGTTGACGAAGGGATACCTTCCCAGCATCACCAGTTCCATCACGGTGGTGCCGAAGAGGGGGCCGGGTTCCGCGGGGACGTTGGCCACCATCTTCGCTATGTCCTTGGCCTTGAAATCGGCGGTGTCCTGTCCGTCGATGGAGATCTTCCCCGTCCACTTGGTGTGGAGCTTGGAGATGCACTTCATCATGGTGGATTTGCCGCATCCGTTGGGACCTATTAGACCAACCAGCAGTCCCTTGGGCAGGGTGAAGTTGATGCCGTGAAGGGCCTCAAAATCCCCGAAGCTGATGCGGAGGTCCCCTATTCTCAGCAGTTCCTCGCCGGTGAGACCGGCGTCGGAGTTACGGATGTTGGCGAGGGAATCATCCGTCATAGTCACGCCCCCTCCTGATGAGCATATAGGCGAAGACGGGGGTACCTATCAGCGCCGTGACCGCGCCTACAGGGATCTCCAGCGGTGCGATGACCGTCCTTGCGACCAGGTCGGCGAACAGCATCAGGCAAGCACCGAGAACGATGGATGCGGGCATGATGAGACGGTGGTCCCCGCCCATGAGCATACGGCACGCGTGGGGTATGACCAATCCCACGAATCCGATGACCCCGACGAATGCCACACAGACCGAAGTGAGGATGGAAGCTACCACCATCATCTCGGCCTTGAACATCCTGACGTTGAGTCCCAGCTGCCTCGCTTGGTCTTCACCGGACATGAAGAGATTGAACTCCCTGGCCCACAGCATGGATATGAAGGATATGGCCAGTGCCGGGATGAGTACGAGGAACGCGTTCTCCCAGGTGATGTTGGCGAACGAACCGTAAAGCCACCACATGACGTTGGTGAGGTTGTCCTTCTGCAGGGACAGGAAGATCGTCTGGACGGAAGTGAACGCGAATCCGACGATCGTACCTGCAAGGATGTAGTTGGTGGCCGAACCTCCCGCACCTTCGGCGACGGCGAGGGTTATTCCGAAGGCTATCAGACCGCCCGCTATGGCGGCCACGGGGATGATGTAGTTGCTGTAATCGTTCAATGCGGACAGGGTTATGCCCATGACCACGATGGCGATGGCGAAACATCCCGCACCGGAGGATACTCCTGTGATGTAAGGGTCCACGAGAGGGTTCCTGATGAGTGCCTGGAACATGCATCCTGCGATGGCGAGACCTGCCCCCACACCTATGGCGGCGATGGTTCTGGGCAGACGGGACTGGAAGATGTACAGTTCCGTTGTGTCGAGGTCATGGCCTCCCTTCTGTATCGCCGATACCAGGGCGGAGAAGGCATCCGTGATGGGGATGATCCCCCCTGATGAGATGGCGATGGAAATCATGAACATCACCGCACAGAGGAATATGCCCACCAGGAGGATGATCGTGAATCTTCTTCTCTTGATGGAGATCTCGCTCCTGTCGTCGTCATCGGCGACCATGTCGTCCTTCATTCCGTTGTATCCTTTCCTCAGGGTGGAGAAGAGCCCTTTCAGCGGGCCTCTTCCCTTGGGGGCCGTTCCCTCGGGGGGACCGGCCGTGTCCTGAACGGATGTTCCTTCGTACGGTCCGTTCGAGTCTTCGTTCTCGTTCATTCGTTCACTTCCTTGGTTAATGTAAATTCAATGTCTGTACGCCCATACCGCGACCGCCAGCACCACGAACACGGATGCGATCATGGCAATCCACGAGGGATGTGCCAGACCCTGCGACTGGTACTCTATCTCCCCGCTCTTCGCGCGTTCGTTGCCGGAGGTCTCGGATATCACGTATATCGCTCCGTAATCGTTGCCCACCAGCACTTTACCATCAACTACGGTGGGACACACCATGCTGTAGGCGTTGCCGTTGTAAGGTGAGACCCTGCACTTCCACACCACGTTGCCGGTATCGGCGTCGAGACACCAGACGTTGCCTCCGTTGGCTCCCTCGGTACCGGGGGAGTAGTCCATGCTGTACACCCTTCCGTCACAGAATGTCGTTCCGCCGATGGATAAAGCATCGGTCTGCCTGCACCACAGCATGCTGCCGTCGGATACCCACATGGAGTAGTATCCGCTCACCAGGTCCACGTCCTGATTGGTGACGGAGTCCCTGATCTTCTGTTCGGGGAGGGCGGAGACGTAGGAGTAGAACCTCTCGCCGGAGACGACCGGCCTTCCGCACCTGATGTCCTCCTTCCACAGGATGGATCCGTCGGTGACGTCTATGAGCATGATGCCTCCTCCGGCGGAGCTCATCTCGCCTCCGGAGTAGCATACCAGTGCTTTCCCCCCGGGGCATACTGTAATGGATGAGACCTGGCCGACCTTGTTGCCATTGGTGTCGGTGACGCTCTGGACCCAGATCTTGGACCCGGTGAGGCCGTCGGCACAGATCAGTCCGCCTCCGTAGTTGCCGATCATCACGTATTTCGTACCGCCATGATTGCAGACCACTGGGGGATGGTAGTAGAAGCATCCCCTGTACTCGTCGTCGGGCTTGTAGGTCCAGACCTCCTTGAATCCCTTCTCCCTGTCGATGGAGAAACACCTGAGGAGACCGTCGGAGGTACCGAAGTAGAGGGCACCGGAATCGTAGACGGTGTTGGTCATCCCTCCCTCCAGATGGATCCTGTCGCTAGAGACGGAGGAATCGGTCTTCCTGGGGATGTAAGTGGTGAGTTTGGATCCCTTGCAGATATCACCGTCATCGCCCGAGGGGGCGAGCTCGGCGATCGCTTCGCCGGTGAAACGGTCGAAGCAGTACATGTGCCAGTTGCCCGAAGTCACTATTATGAGATTGCCCACGATGACGGGGGTGGTAATCTCAGTGTTCCCTGAATTAGAATAGGTCACGGACCACAGCAATTCTTGATTCACGGGGTCGAGACAGTTGATCCTCGCCAGTGCGTCCATTCCCACGGCACCGTACTTCCCGGCGACGGTGTGATATATCATCCCGTCAGCATAGAGTATGGACGAGTCGACAGCACCGGCGTAGGTGTTGGTCCATTCCAGCGGGGTGGCGACGGTCTTCGGTCCGTACGAGGAACTCACACCGGATGAGGAGGAGTCGCCGCGGTAGGAGGTCCACACATCCCTGTAGTCGGGATTGGAGACGGGGATGACAGTGTCGTTGGGGTAGTATCCCAGGGCCAGGAAGCCGTTGGAATACCTTTCGGTAACGTCGGTGGTCAGGAACTCCCATTCGACCGTGTTCCATGCGTATAGACGCCAATGGCAGGCCTGCCTGTTCACTCCCGTACCCACGGTGACCTCCATTACCCCGTCCACGGAAAGGACCGTCCTCTCGCCGGCCCTGTCGCCGAATCCGACACGGGAACCGAGGGTGTTGGTCAACATGGCCTCGATGGTGTTCCCGGACACGATATCCTTCCATTCGGTATGGCCGTTGCCGAAGTCCACCAGGAGGGCATCCGGTACCGGAACGGAATCATCGGCGGAGGAACCTCCCATCACGAGGGGGACGGTGCAGAGCATCATCAGCACCGCCGTCAGAGAGATCAGTCTCTTTGCCATTCCAACAGCCCCTGTGCTTTCACGTACCTCAGATACCCGTTGTCGGGATCGTTGTACGAATCGTTGTAGTATTTCACGCCCACCACGTCGGTGGGGTCCTCGTTGATGAAGGACTCCGGGTCCATGATCTTGGCCAGGAGCTCCAATGACTCCGGGAGCCTGGCTCCCGCCCTGGAGAGCAGGCTTGCCGCATCCCCGGAGAAGACGTACGCCTCGCCGTTGGTGTAGGCGGGAGTACGTTTCCAAAGGTCGTTGAAATGGGAGAGCAGTGTCCTGTACTCCCTCTGGGAGGTTATCTGCTCCGCGTCGTGTATTATGATGATTATATCGGGCTGCCTCTCGTAGACCGCTTCCTTCGAGGCCATGAACCAGGAGTTGGAGTCGTTGGCGAAGATGTTCCTGGCGCCGAGGGACTCCAGCATGTTGGTGATGTACGTTCCCGATCCGGCGGTGTAGGGGGAGTCACTGACTCCGAGAGCTACGAACACCTTCTTGTCCTGGAGGTCGGCGATACGGCAGACGTTGTTGATCGCTTCGGATACATCGGTGATGTAGTCGTTGCCCCTCTCCGGGAATCCCAGTGCGGAGGCGCAGATCCACAGATTCTTGAGAAGGTCGTCGGTGGTGACCGCGTTGTACAGGACGACGCAGTTTATACCGGACTTCCTGAACTTGTCGGCCATGGTGACGTGTTCCCCGGTACCCCCGTCCAGAAAGACGATGTCAGGATTCTCTGCGACTACCTTCTCGAAGTTGGGGTCGGTGTAGCCTCCGACTATGGATATCCTGCCGCTATTCTGAGCGGATACGAGCCCGTTTGGGTAATCGCTGTACCTGTCGGTACCCACGATGTAATCCAATCCTCCGACGGCGCAGACGGTCTCGGTTACGGAAGGGGCGAGGGTCACAATTTTGAGATCCTCGCCCATGGGATTCTTCCCGAACTTGGCGTAGCTGTAGTAGGTGAATCCGGTCTGGTCGACGGCGGGCATCATAGCGCTGCCGACGCCAGTGCGTGCCCAGGAGACGATCTTCTCCTTGGAGACGTCGTATCCGGAAGGATCGGCGACAGGAGACCAGTTCCCGAAGGAGTCGAGGACGTACATCCCCCACTCCACCTTCTCCAGTTCGGTCTTGCTGTTCACCGAATATACCGAGCCGTCATCGTCCTTCACGACGGGATAGGATCTCTCGGCACAGGCCACATCGAGGGCCTGGTCGCCGGTCATGCCTTCGGGGAACTCCATCTCAATCCAATCGACTTCGTAGTAACCGAAATCGATCATGACCCCCTGTTTCGCATCGACGGAGTCGGCGGTGAAACCTATGACGGAGATTCCCGTGACTGCAAGGATCGCGATTATCCCCGCGGACACGAGTTTTATTGTTGACGCCTGCATCGGATCCGCTCCGTTTCTTTATCAGGCCCTTCTCCTCATCACGAACACGGCACCGAGAAGTGCCAGAACCGCGACTGCACCGATACCTGCGTAAAGGATCACGTTACTATTGCCGCCGTTGTTTCCGCTATCCGAGGGGTTCTCGGAGGGCTCGGATTCGTATCCAATCGCGTAGATAGACAGGTGATCCGCGTCGAAGGATACGACGCCGTCCTGATAGGAGACGTTGGTGGCGTAGGTCTTCTTTCCGTAGTCGTCGATCCTCCAGGCCTTCAGTTCCTTTCCGTCCTGGGTCATGATCTCACAGGTGACTGATAGTCTGAACGTTCCGAAGTCGTGCTGTTCCACATCGCCGCAGGTAAGGTTGATGGTGAAGACCTTGGCGTCTCCGACGGCGGACTGCTGTTTGGCTGTCATCTTCGCACCGGACTCAGTGGAGAACTTCACGTTGCCTCCGGCCGCGGCAAGGTTCTTCAGGGTGTCGGCACCCATGGAGATCGTCACGGAACCTGTATCCATCACCATGCTGGCCCCAGCGTCCGCTGCGGATGTGACGGACTTGGCGTTGACGATCGCTCCGGCGTTGATCACAATCCCGTTCACGGAGGAATCGTCCGTAGCTGCGGAGATGAGCCCGGAAACATCGACAGAACCGTTTTCGTCGAGATTAATGACCACGGAACCGTTCTCGCTGACGATATTGAAATCGGCCTGCTTGCTCTCATAGACCGTCTCGGTGTCTGAACTGGCGGGATTGACGGAATCTCCCACATAATGCTCCACAGTCACCTCAGAAACGTCATATGATGCGTACTCCGTCCTCACAATGTAGGTGATGTCCTTTACATTCAGGATGTTGTCCTTCACCGACTCGGTGGAGCTTACCCTTATCACTCCTATGTCGAGTCTGGCGGTGATCGTTTCAGAATAGTACTCCGAATCCACCTTCAGCACACCGTTCTCTTCGAAGGTTTCAGTCCTTTCGATGACATCGGACTCGTGTCCGTCCATCGTGAGTCCCGCATACTTTGATTCGGTGGTGTGTCTCTCCGAGACAACGTTATCCTGGGAATCCCTCACGATTTCGGCAATGGTTCTTTCTATTCCTGTATCCGACTCCTCCGTCCTGGACTCCGTATGAATCGTTCCGCCGTCTTCCGTCGCATCGGCCCTGATGGACACGGTGACGGTCTTACCGTCTTCGACGGTTACCTTGGGGAGGACGTTGACGGATATCACATACTGCTTATCCGCGATGTTCACAGTTATCTCGGCAGTTTTCTCTTCTTTACCGGTTACGCTGAGAGTGTTTCCTTCGCGTACAACTGAAATGACATCATCGTCGGAAATGGTGAACGTGAGGTCCATCGGAGGGAGCTCTATGGCTATCGTCGAATCGCGGTTTACCTGTTCGCTGGTTTTGATGTGGATCTCATCAACGGACGGTTTGGAATCCAGGTAGAACAGTGAATGCCCCATGGAAGCCCTGAGAGTGTTTTTGTCGCTGAAGGATGCTTTCCTGTACTCTCCGTCGAAATAGTACCACCCTTTATCATCATCTTCAGTAAGGGATATGGATGAGTTTTGCTCCAACAGAACAATCTGGCGGTATTTCGATTCAGTAATTCCGTTCTTATAGATGCCAGAATAGGACCCGATTGCTGTATTGGTAACAAAGAGCCATTGGTTCTCGACCTCGTCCAACCCATAGATCTGATAACTCTTGCTGCCGATGGTGGCATTTTTACCGGAAATTTCGATTGTAGGATAGATTTTCTTCAAGATTTCCTGGATATTTCTGCCGCATTCCGTGTCCGATTTCGCATAGTTGCCATCTACGGTAACGACATTGACGACATATTTATCCGCAGGAACATAACAATCAATGTAACCGCTGTCGACATAGAACAACATCTCCCCGTTCGGCCCTGCACGGATGCACTGAGAACACCAATCGGTGCGTGACATTTCCAACCTGTCATAGGTGGATTTCAATGTCCAGTTCCCGTCGATTAATTCATCTGTGAATACGTATACGGCCTGCCCAGACGAATTGTACGGAATCATATATACGTTGATTCTCCCCTCATCGACATGGGCGATGTTCAATACGATTCCGCCATGTGACATGGCACTCGGAGTCGCCTGTTTCGGGATCGGTTCGCCGTTCGCCCCGATTTCATATGCAATCATACATGTGCCAGTATCATCTGAACCACCTAACGTATCGGTACCGAGCGCCCTAATATTGAGATACCCTCTTCCGTTGTAGATTACAAGTCCCGAAGCTATACTGTAGAACTCCTGTCCCGAAGGTGTTTGGATTTTCTTAAATGACGGTTCTTCGAATTTCCCGTTCTCGAAATCGAATTTGACCCACATCAAAGAAGATCTCCTTTCCTCCGAGCCGCTGGGAACTCCTCCAAACAGTCCTGCGATATATGCGGATAAATAAAAGTAGCCATCATAATAGGTAAGCCATCCGTCATCCCAAAGCATCCCTTCAAACCCGGTAAGAGTGCGTGTGACCGATTCTTCGGTCTTTACATTGAATGCCGATATCGCCCGGTAACTTGCTCCCACATCTGCTTGGAGGAAGAAGAACCAATCCTCTACGAAAAGCACATTTGAGAACTGCCCGTATTGTGCGAATATTTTGAATTTCTCTGAACTATTGAACAGATTCACTTTGACGCCATTATCCAAATCCGTATCTACGTCCGTGGATGTCTTGTACATCGTATAATACGGAGAACCCGCGTCTAGACAGCCATAGAAATAGCCGTCATGGTAGGTGGCGAATCTCAACTTGGACGGTAGCTCGTACAGCGGATTTAAATCAAGATCATATGCGATGTGGCCGAGAGTGTCGAAAATCACTCCGTTTCCATAACTGAGATAATGGTAATAACTCTCCCCGGAACCTGATAGAACCTGTTTTATGACCGATCCGCTGTTGATATCCAATTCATAAAGCCTTCCTGCAGCACGGATGTATGCATGATCACCTACTATCAAAGGAGTGCATGGCATACCTTTCCACAATCCACCCGACATATCCAGAGAACCGCTTTTGAATGACCAGGCCAAAACAAGATCGTCTCCAGGTTCGGGAAGGTCGTCGACGTCCACGATATTGATAAGTTCCTGAGAGGTGGAATAATTGCGGATGATTACAGTAAGATTGACAGTCCCCTGTACCGAGGTTATTGTTATCTCATTGAGGTTGGTAGAGTAAACAGCAAACCCTTCAATCTGCCAGGAAAGGAATTCATAGCCTCTGTTCGGAATGTATTGGAGATTCAATTCGCCTGTGAAATCCCCCCCATTGTAATCGAGACCGGTGGTGTTGTCTACAAGCCGCCCGTGGTCGTAAGACACTTCGATGACATTCGCTGGATCAGCATCAGTGCCAGGGGCATCGATTATCACGATACTGGATGAGGCTATTATGAATACCAGCATCAGTGTCATGGCAGTCTTTTTGTTTGTTCTCATTTTCTCCTCCTAAAGCGTTTGACATCACCAATTGGGGGGGCGGTGCAATCTGTTTGAAAGAAGTTTGGAGGGGTTGCCCCCTCTGTTGAAGTTTATGCCTTTCTGCGGTAGTAGTTGAATCCGATCAGCATCGACAGGGCGATTCCGACCACCATCAGGAGACCGAGGTACAACATGAACGTAGCACCCGAATCCTCCGAGGCGGGCTCCGCAACAACCACATAGGTGGAGTTGTGGGTGGTCTCGAAGGTTACGCTGTCGGAGGTGTGGGATATGACCCTCATCTTCTCCAGCGCGGATCCGTTCTGCCAGTACACCGCGGGGACCTTGTCCATCTCCGGGGTATAAGGCAGGGTCACCTGCATCTTCCCGGTGATGGGCTGATCATCGGCCTTGGTGACAATGACCTCGTACGCATGGGCGGTTCCGTTGACCTCCGCGGTGTTGGCTTTCTCCTCCACCTTGGTGATGACGGTGGTTCCCGCTCCAATCGACGAAGTGTCCTGGATTACCACGGAGATATTATCGTCCACGGTGACCGTGACGGACTTCGCATCGGCTGGGAGAACGAACGCATCCGTATCCTTGTCCAGAACTACATCGGCCTTCCCGGTCCCATCGACAGTGACGTTCGTCGCAGCCCACACGGCGCTGATGGTCAGATTCTTGGCAGGAACTGTACTCGGTATCTCCTGGTCCCACCTGACGAAGGTGAATCCTTCCTTAGAGGGATCCGCAGGAGCGGTTACCGCCGTTCCGTACGCCTGAGAGATCGCTGCTACATCGGAACCTCCGAGGGTGTCGAAGGTTATGGTGTAGGTGTTGACCGTCCACTGCGCCACATAGGTGGTGTTGCCTGCGGGCATGGTCGAGGGGAACACCGGATCCCATCCGGAGAAGGTGTACCCTTCCCTGACCGGGTCCGCCGGAGCGGTGACCGCCGTTCCGTACGCCTGCGTTATGCTGTCCACGGCACTTCCTCCGTTAGAATCGAAGGAGACGGTGGATGCGGCGCTGATGAACTTCGCCGTCAGTGTCACGTCAGCCGATGTGCTGAATGTGTATTCAGCCTGTGCCGAGACCCTTTCGCTGCCGGCGAACCAGCCGTCGAAGAGATATCCCGCGGCGGCTTTCGCGGTCACGGTAACCTGCTCCCCCGCCTCGTATTCCCCAGCCCCTGAGACGGATCCGCCGGATGACAGATCCGCGGTCGCGGCGACGTCGTAGAACTGCAGGTAGCTGAGCGTACAGTGGTACGTTGCTCCGTTGGGGGTGGCGACGACGGTGTAGTTCTGGTTCTTGTCCAAAGCTACACCCATGTCCACACCGACCCTCTTGCCATCGGATCCGCTCGCCTTCAGCACTTTGCCGCCGACGATCACGTCGTACATGCCGAGTCCGGGGTCGCTGTCGAGCACGATAACGAGATAGGTATTCCCGTCGGTGTACTCGACGGTCATACCGCTGCAGTCGTAGGGTTCCCATCTTTGTGATGCCGCATCAGACATGTCTGATGACGGCCCCAACACAGCTACCGCTAATACTACGGCGAACAGTGCCGAAACCGCCAGGACTGTCTTGGCTCTCATCCGCACACCTCAGGGCTTTCCTACCATGGCCTGTATCTCGGACACGCACATGATCACGGGAGAGTGCACGATGACATCCTCCGCAGTGCCGGTTACGGAAGTGCCCTTGAACGAGAAGGTGGCGAATCCGAACACCAGTATCGCATCGCCATTGTCGAGCAGGAACTCGCCGGTGACCGACGGGACCTTCTTGTCGGTCGGGAGGGTCACGGTGACGTTGCTCACGTTCTCGGTCACTCCGCTGGTGGTGTAGATCCATACCTTGTCGGTGTCGTTCCAGGTCTTGTAGACGTAGCTGATGGCGAATTTACCGGCAGAGTCCACGTAACCGCCGTCCTTGGAGGTGACGGTAGCCTTGAATCCGTGCTTCTCGCCAGAGGCTATCTCCGCGACGGAGACATCGTATTCGGATGCCTTGCCTACATCCTTGAATTCGACGGTGACGGTGACGTCGTTGCCGTCGACAGAGTATACCATGGCGCAGTTGTCGGATATGATTCCGTAACCGCCGTTGTCGGAGACTGTGTATTTAACCGTCTCGAACTCATCGGGCAGAACGGTGATCATACCATAAGTGCCGATCGCATTAGTAGCGGTCCAGAACGCTTTGCCGTTAACGTCTCCTAAGACTGCAAGAGCCCATGAGGGTCTCTCAATCGGAGAGAACGAAGCTTCCAATGTGATAATACCTACATCATCTGCATCGTTGACACTAACGATATACTGTGCACCAAGTAGGGTACCACCGATCGCCCATCCGTTGAAGTTCTGACCATCCATCGTCTCAGCAGGCAGTGTAATTGCACTACCAGGAACCAACCCGGAAATGGAATCTTTAACAGAATTATCCACTACAAGATTGACCGTGCAGATATCGATTCTGAACTTTGCGTACAATGTTAAATCCGCATTGACATCGTTCTCCTCGTTGTGAGCGACAGTCATTCTTGAATCGGTAAACCATCCGATGAAGGTCAATCCTTCCGGCGTTTCAGGGGCTTCGGGAGTATTGAAAGGAATTCCTTTTGCAATTGCTCCGTATGAAGTCACGCCACTGACAACCTTGGTCAATAACACCTGCTCATCGGAAATCTTATACAACTTCTTCGTAGTCGTTCCATCCCACACGAACCTTTGACCGGCGATTTTATCCAATTCGTTATCCCTTATCCTGGTAGTTCCATCGGAATCGTACATTTTAACCGCATTGCCCCACATGCTTTGACTACTGATGAATGCATTCCCTGTAACATCATCTGGGAAAGAGATGTACAGAATGGAGGATGGTAAAGCATTCTGACCCAATGAGATGCCTGCAGGCAAAATCAAAGCTTCAAAGGAACATTTAGCAAAAGCAGAAGTCCCAATGGTCTTCACGGAATTGGCAATAACCACTTCCTTTAGTTTCTCAGCCTGGTAGAACGCATTTCCTCCAATAGAGGTAACACCATTGGCAAACGTCACCTTCGAAAGTGCAGATTTGTAAAATGCGAACTCACCTACATTGGCTTCGATTACTAATTCACCCGTAATCGTCGCTGGACAGAAGAGTATCGTCTGCATATCCTTAGTATAGAGAAGATTGTCCTTAGATGCATACACACTGTTCTCTGGGCTCACGTTAATCGTTTCAATGCCCAAGGGGAATACAAGAGCATTGTATGAAACGTTGAAATTGATCGAAGTAAGCTTTGCAGGTATCATAATCTCTTTCAGAGCAGTTGCATAGAAAGCCCCTGCACCGATAGATTCTACATTTTCACCGATTGTAACAGAACTTAATGAAGAACAATCCCTGAACGCCCATTCGCCAACTACGGTAACTGTTGAAGGGAGGATTAACGTTTCCATTGCTGTACAACCCATGAATGCAGACCCACCGATTTCAGTCATATTGCTGAGATCCACCCCCATAAGGGAAGTACAGCCTTTGAACATCTCAGAAGGTATGCTTTTTACCTGTGCATTGTTCGGCAGTTGAACAGACGTCAGTGAAGTACAATTTTGGAAGATACCAGTACCAAGGGTTTCAAGAGAATCTGGAAGTATAATTTGGGATAGTTTTGAACATCCTTTGAACACATCCGGACTTAAATCGTTCAAATCGTTCGAAAAGGTTACTGATTCCAATCCCGAACATCCGTTGAATGCAGCCGTTCCAACAGTTTCCGAATTTATTTCAACGGTCTTTAATCCGGTACAATCCGCAAAGGAGTTGGCAGGTATAACCTTCACGGACAGGGTTAGAGACTGGAGGGCTGTGCATCCACGGAAAGACTCAGAACCGATCGTAACAGATCCAGAAAGGGTTAGATTTGTGAGAGCAGTACAACTCATAAATGCCTGATCACCTATAGATCTCAACCCAGACGGGGCATCAAATGAGCTTATCCCACTCGATGCAAAAGCGCTTTGCCCAAGAGTTTCCAATTGAGAATCGGTTCCAAACGTTATACTGGTCAGGGGACAATAATTGAACGCTTGCCGACCGATTATTGTTACATTGTCCGGAATAACAATTGTTGTCAATCCAGAAAATCCAAATGCGACAGTACCGATTTCAGTCAATGAAGAAGGAAGTGTAATTGTACTTAAGTTAGGGCATGCACAAAACATACCATCTGGAAGTACCTTTATGCCTTCTCCGAGAGTAACAGAACTTAAATTGCTCTGCTCCACAAACTGATACATTGAGAACGAAATCATATCGTTATTTTCGATAACGACAGATTCTAAGACTCCGCCAGGAGTGAATGCATCTACATTTGTGACTACGTAGGTTTCACCATCTTTAATTACAGATGCTTTAATAATAACGTTGGCAGTACTTCCGTCCCAACTCGCAGTTGCGGTACGTTCTTCCCCCCCAAGGAGAGTATATGTCATTCCTCCCTCTTGGATCTGATTGACAGACTCGGCGGAAGAAGAATCGGACAAAATCACTGCAAAAGCTGCCGCTAACAAAACGAACGACAGCATACCAATTGTTTTTCCACGCGAGATAATAGTATCGACCTCCCCAAATCAGGTTTAGATGTTCTTATTACCTCACGCGACAGGGAAATCTGGTGCAGGTGTAGGCACGACCATCGAGGGTGGAGATCCCCAGAAAATCAGCCCGATATACGAACTGCCCTCCTCAGTGATGAACTCCAAGGTAGTATTGTTGAAGGTCCACCCATTATTTGTCAGAGTATACTGTGCCCAATAGTACCATATATTGCCACCACTCACAGCAGGACCCATGTAGGATTCGAGACCCAAGAGTGAATTGATCCATCCGTAAGCACCAATGTCTTTTGCCCAAGCATTATGAGTTAGATACCAAACTAACGCAGACTGTGCATTGAAGTCATCACCAGTTAACCCAGTCTCGGACTTAGTGACCTTTACCCAGAAACCATCCTCGAAATCATCCATTGAATAGTCATTCGGCAATATCGCACTGGGAGTAGTACCATTCAAGTTCTGACAATTAGTAGTTACATAACTGTATGCAGCACTGTTAATCTGGAAGTAGAAATTAAATTCGTCTGCAGATGCAGATGCCCTCTGTTTAACAACCACTACGGCTGATGCATAATAGTCCGTGGCATTGTTAAGTGTAGCAACCACTTCGATTGAACCGGTTGAAACTGCATACACAGTAGCAGAAATACCGGTAGTTGTGATCACACTCTGATCATATGCACTAAAAGAAACCTGTGCTGCAGGGGTGCCGATGGTGTTAAGGGTCCACACAACATTACTGCCAGTTGTCCCTGATGGTGCATGAGTGAGATCCACAGTAAACGTGAAACTGTGTCCAGTTCCAGTTACGTAGATGATTGCACTCGAATAGTCTAAACTAATATGGCTGTTTCCGGTCAAAGCATCCGAATCCTCAGATGCCATGAAAGGAACAGCACAGGTCACCATGAGTATGGCGACCAATCCGGATAATAGGATTGTTTGTTTCCCATTCATGATATCACCTAAGTGATGTGATGGCGTTCGTCCTCCATATACCTCCCCCGGTCCCGTCGTAACGGAACCGTTCGGATACACTCGGACCTACCATCCAACTATCGAATGTCTTTGCAGCAATATAAACATTATTTTGGGTAATTTCTTACTTACCGTGGCATAATTCGCTTAGAAAACATTTTCATTATTTAAATACCATATATAAATCGTATTTAAAGAAAACACAATTTTACAATGAATTTCTTATGGATAAATCCGTAATAATCCGCAATCATATTATAACATCCTTGCCTACCCTCCCCCATCACCATGTTCCGCATCCTCGATCCCCCTCTCCGCCCCAAGCCCTACAGCGACGCCGACGCCGTGCACATCTTGGAGATCCTGGAGAGGCATCTCGGCTCCGGGAAGAGGACGGGCAGGGACGAGGT
>JAKSHW010000300.1 GCA_024399195.1 archaeon
ATCATACCGAGATTTCGTCCATCTTGTAGGTCCACCTATACACTACAGGGTCCTTGTTTATCTCGTCCATGTACGCATAGATCCTGTCGATGAGCTCCTGTTTGGAGTCCACACGGATGCCCCTCAACAGTGTCCTGACCATCTTGCCGAAGAACGATTCCACGAGGTTCAGCCACGATCCGTGTTTCGGTGTGAACACGAAGACGAACCTGTTCGGACGGGTGTCGAGGTATTCCATCACCTTCCTCGAGGTATGGACCTTGAGGTTGTCGAGGACGAGCCTGATGCGTTCCGCATCGGCGTATTTCCCGTCGACGATCTTCAGGAAGTCTATGAAATCGTCGCTCGTGTGCGACTCGCGTACGAGTGGCACCACCTCCCCTGTGACGAGGTTCAGACCTGCCAGAAGGGAAAGGGTCCCGTGGCGTACGTATTCTGGATCCCTTTTCACGAACCCGTTGGCGGAGGTCGCCGGCCCGTCGGCGACCGTGTTCCCGATGGCCTGTATCCCGGGTTTCTCGTCGAAGGACAGTGTGACCGTACCGGTCTCCTCTTCGGAGCGGATGGCCATCTGGACCTCCTTGTACACCATCAGGACCTCCTTCATCTTCTCGGAGAACTTCGGGTCCCTCTTCTCGAGGTAGTATCTGACCCTGAACGGTTTTATGTCGTCCTCGTCCAGGAACTTCCACACCATCGACTTGTTGATGTTGGCGAGGTTGGGATAGCCGTCCTTCACGCAGTTCTCACGTATGTGTTTAGCCAGTTTGCTCTGGCTCCACAGCTCCTCGGGATATCCGAAATCGACGGGTTTGTAACATGCGATGTGCTTGATATAGGCCTTGTCGTCATCGGTTATGACCGCGGTCCTTCCGCTGCGCGGAAGGTCATCCAGAGAGGCCAAGGGACCTATGGACATACATTTGTTGACGAGTTTCGACAGTGCCACGGTGCTCATCCCGACCTCCTGTGCGATATCCTTGTTCGGGACGCCCCTTTCGTACATCAGCAGGGCCTTGGCCCTTTGGATGTGGGCCGCAGGCTCCATCCTGCTGGACGCTATCCTGTTGAGATCCCCACGTTCCTCGTTCGTGAACTGTAGACTTTTCGACCTTGGTCTTGCCATTTCCATACCGCCATTGATTCGGTACGAAATAGACCTATGGATATAAATTAATTAAGATAATTAAGAAACCTTATACTAGTACTATCAATTGGAATATATAACCAAATTCATTACCTGTTTCGATGTACCG
>JAKSHW010000301.1 GCA_024399195.1 archaeon
ATAGTAGTATCAGTTTGGTGTATTCTTAAGTAATCCGGATGCATTATAGTTCTAAGCTATGGAGAACGACATTTTCAAGAGGAAGGCCTATGACCGGATGTTGGACTGGAAAACGAAAAGCAACGGTGAGACCGCCTTGCTGATCGAAGGTGCCCGCAGGGTAGGTAAAACCACCATCGTAAGACGTTTTGCAGAGAACGAATACGGATCCCGCATCATAATCGATTTTGCAAATGTATCCGAAAGCACCCGGAAAGTATTCGAGGAAGGTCTCGGAGAAGGAATAGACAACTTCCTGATGAAGCTCCAGGTGTCCGAAGGGGTCAGTCTGATCCCACGTAACGGGGTCATCGTGTTCGATGACGTACAGAAGTGCTTGAAGGCCCGTGAAATGGTCAAATACCTTGTAGCGGACGGACGTTTCGACTACATCGAGACCGGTTCGTTGATAACGACCATGACAAGATACGAAGACAGGATGAACCCCTCGGAAGAAAGACGTATGAAAATGTATCCGATGGACTTCGAGGAGTTCCTATGGACCATGGGGGACGAGGTCACCATACCGTACATGAAGTCCCAATTCGATAACAGGGAACCTCTGGGAAACACATTCCATACGATGATCCTCCGGAAATTCAGGGAGTACATGATCGTGGGAGGAATGCCGCAGGCCGTGGACGCATACGGGCCCCACAAGGATATCGAATCCGCCGAAGCTGCCAAAAGGGACATTCTGAACCAGTATCTGAACGACATGGTGGAACTGAAGAGAGTTGCCGGTAAGAACGTGAAAGGGGTGTTCGAAAGCATCCCGTCGATGCTCGAAATGAAGAACAAACGGTTCTCCCCAGGTAGGGTGAAGAAAGGTGCACGCACCAGGGACCTTCTCCATTCGATAGGCTATCTGAACGATGCGATGCTGGTGAACACCTGTATCGAATGCTACGATCCTTCTCCTGCTCTGAAACTGAGCCTCGATGACGAGGTGATGAAATGCTACATCCTCGACACGGGCCTGCTTGTGACGATGGCACTCGGATCCGAGAACGCTGTAGGATCCGAGGTCTACAGGGAACTGATCCTCGGCAAACTATCGGTAAACAAAGGGATGTTCTTCGAGAACGTGGTCGCACAACATCTCGTATCGTTAGGGCATGAGCTGAAATTCAACAGGTTCGAACACGAAGGAAAGAACCACGAAATAAACTTCCTCCTGTCTAAGAAGAACAAGGTTGTCCCCGTG
>JAKSHW010000302.1 GCA_024399195.1 archaeon
GTCAGAGGCCTGATTTTGCCCACTTATAGTCAGTCAGGAGATTGTCCAAGACCTCATGAAAGAACTACCTACCCGCACCAAATCGTGAAGAGGCAAAATATTTTATCGGGGTATCCAATCGGGGATTCCAAGTGGGCCTGTGGGGTAGCTTGGTATCCTTGGGGCTTCGGGAGTCCTTGACCCCGGTTCAAATCCGGGCAGGCCCACCTATGTTCTTTATCACCTTGCGACGATACGGACCGTGTGCATTCCATCCTGTTCGTCTGTTACGCCAACGTCTGCCGCAGTCCGATCGCCGAGTTCGTCATGAAACAGCTCGTGAAGGACGCCCGTCTGTCCGGTTCCTTCAGGATAGAGTCCGCCGGCACCGATCCCGACACGGATGCGGACATATGGTTCAGGTCGAAGGAGACGATGGATGCCCACAAAACACCGTGGGAACACCGTTGCGCCAGACAGCTCCTGAAAGAGGAATACGGCGAATGGGACCTTTTCATTGCCATGGACTACCAGAACATGGACGACATCATGGACATCTTCGGTGACGACCCCGACGGGAAGGTCAGGCTTCTCAGAGGCACGGAGATCGTCGAAGACCCCTACTACCACGGTGATTTCGACAGAGCCTACAAAGAGATCCGCGAAGGATGCGAACGTCTGCTCGGAGAGCTGACGGTCAACTCTCCGAGAACCTTTTGAGAACCCTGTCGGCCACATATCCGACAATGATGAGGAGCACTATCCCCAACATGACCGGTCTGACGAGATACACGAACGAATCGTAACCGCTCAGAACGCAGGCCAACGCCGTAGCCCCTCCCGGAGGATGGATCGTGCCTGTGAGGTACATTGCGACGATCGCCAATGTGACAGCCATACCTGCGGCGATCCACATATGTACGTCCAACGATCCGAAGTACGAGAACACGATAGTGACGGAAATACCGCAAATTGCACAGAACAGGTGACCGAAGAACACGTTCTTGACCCTCGAGAACTGGGCCTGCGGGACTGCGAACACCAGTACCGCGGTGGCCCCGAAGGACGGGATCAGATAAGGGTCCACCGAGTTCTGGTCGATGAACGCCAGGAACGCTATCGGTACGAAGGTCGCGACACACATGACGACCATCTTCGCCAGGTCCGTCCTGCCCTGCGGTTCGAAATACATATCGGAGCATAGATGCAACCAGTATTTACGTACAGGATATCCGAAAGGAAACCTTTCCAGGACCAAGC
>JAKSHW010000303.1 GCA_024399195.1 archaeon
TTCCTCGATTTGCAGGAGGGGCACATGGTCACGTCGGTGGACGTGTCACGGTACGGAGCCTCCGGCAACCATGGACAAGACGTCGGTCTGTGGAGCTTCCAGACGGGAGAACGTACCGGCCGAACGGGTCTCCCGGGCGTGTAAACGCCCTTCTGGGACAAGGTAGGTTTGAAAAAGAGTCCCGGATGGGCCTCGGGGACGGTGTCCCCTGTGATAAGAGAGATATCCCACCCCGTGGGCGGGTGCTTCACGTCTCTGTTTTTGAACGGTTCCGGATCACTCCGAGGATTCCTTTTCCTTTATGCGTTTGAAGCATTCGTCACAGAACTCGCTGTCGGGGTCGACCCTTGCGTGGCAATAGGGGCAGTACTCGTACTTTTCCTCCACGGGCCTCTGTTCGGGTTTTCCTGTGGAAAGGACGCTGCGGGACAGATCGGTCTCGTACCTGATCTCATGTTTGGGTTCCTCGATGTCGTATCCGGCATAGTCCACCTTCGACCTGTCGTCGTGGCGGTCCGCCATGAACGCCGTCACGGAGCACACTGCGGCCATGGCTATGCACACGAGGGGCCCGATGCCGTAGTCATGGGTTTCCGATCCGCCGGAGAACACGACCTCCCCCGGTTCGATCCACGCCCTGGCGACCACGGCGCATACGGCGGACAGGGCCACCTGGTAGAACACGGCGGACGTGTGGGACTCCTCCACGAGGAGGGTGAAGTTGAAAATAGGTATTATGAAGAACACGGCGGCGACCGTCGGGAGGTATCTCCCGTAGCTCTCGTAACCGGACCAGGTCCCTCCGTCGAAATCCCCTGTGAGGAGGGCGTCGAGACCGGTGTAGTTCCATACGCCCGTCTCACCGGACACGGTGAGGGTCAGTTCGTACCATTGCATGAAAAGAGTGAGGAAGCCTATCAGGGCGGCAACCGCACCGATCCATGTCACGATGGATTGTTTCATGCTCGTTGTATGTGCGTTCTCGGTAAAGGTGTTGTCGGACGTTCCGCCCTTGTCCAGAGGTTGCCTTGTCGGATCCAGACCTTCCGATGACGGGAAGATGGTGTTTTCAGACGATTCGATCGTTCTGGACTGTACCAGTGGGTCGACCCGTTCATGTGCATGGAGATATGATCAGGGTGGCTGTGATCATGGTTCTGGGAGAGGTATTTGCGACCGCGTTCGGAATCTGATAAATAACCTCAGACCTATTATA
>JAKSHW010000304.1 GCA_024399195.1 archaeon
GTGTTGGGCAGCAGGGTGATGCCTTCGGGCATGGCGTCGAGGACGTTGTCCCCTCCGCCGCTGTTGACCCTCCTTACGGCGAGGGTGGCGATCTCCACCCCTCCGTTCTCGATGACCTTGCGGGTCATGTCGAGGGAGAATTTACCTGAACCGAGGATGAACCTCGATTTGAAGCGTCTGTTTCCGATGACTAGGTCGTCGTTCATGTTTAGTCCTTCCTTTGAAGTATCTGCAGTACGCGGTTTGCCATATGCCCGGCACAGATGTTCACCCTGGGAGCCATGACCCCGTCGGTGGTCTCTATACCTGTGGTCCCGTCGCCGCAGACGGTTATCGTGTCTGTAAACTGTTTCGTGACCATCCTGTTGGGATCGTCGGTACCGCCCATCCCGTTCCCGCATACGAGGGGGATGTCGGGGAGTTCCGTGGCCATGGTGGTGAGGATCATGGCCTTGTTCTCCGCTCTGTCGAACGCCTCGCATACCACATCGCAGTCACGGAAAATCCCGGGTATGTTGCCCTCGTCGAGCATCACCGTGTGCTTTTCCACTTTTACGAACGGGTCCATTCCGTGGACCATCTCCTCCGTGGCATCTGTCTTGTACATACCGAGATGGCGAACGAGGTAGTTCTGGCGGTTCATGTTGCTCAGGTCCACCCTGTCGAAATCGCATATGACGAGCTTCCCTACACCTGCACGGGTCAGGAACTCACATATGTTCGATCCCAGCCCCCCGAGGCCTGCAACGCCCACACAGGCGTTCTTCAGGCCCTCCTTGACCGCTATTGAGTTACGTGCCTTCATGGCCGAATGCATGTCCCCCTTCCCGGTGGGGTCTTTCCCGAAGAACACTGTCATGCCATCCTTGACCAGAAGGTCCGCAGTAGCCTGAACACCGTCGACCAATACCACATCGGTGTCGGGGAATGTCTTTGTACGCAACCCGTACAGGGTACTTTCTTCGGTATCGTACGGGTATCCGTTCAGCGTTATCCGGGTCATCCGCCGCCCACGAACCCTACTATGTCCATCCTGTCGCTCTGTTTCAGGGCGATGGACTCGGCCTTAGCACGGGGGACCACCTCTCCGTTGAGCACGACCGCGGTCCTTTCGGGGGTGTACCCTTCGGATACGAGCCAATCCCTGAGGTTGGTCTCCTTTTCCAATGTCTTCTCAATGCCGTTGACGATCATTTCCAGTTCCTCTTCTCGTT
>JAKSHW010000305.1 GCA_024399195.1 archaeon
CCCATCTCGATGGCCGCCGGTGCGTTCGTACTGCTTCTGGCGGATTACATCTCATACACCCTTTCCACGATTCCGATCGGCGTGGTGACCAGCCTCATAGGCAGTCCCCTGTTCTTCATACTCATCATATGGCAGAGCAGGCGCACGGGGGCGATATATTGAGGAAAATGATTTCACAACGTGAAGAATATAAAAGTGCCAATCGTAGAAAAATAATGTTCATACTCCTCTTCTGTATATTGGTGGTCATAGCATTCTTCGTCACCCTCGGGTTCGGCGTGTACCGCATATCCGTCATCGGTGCATGGGAGACCTTCCTCAACCATCTTACGGGAAACATACAGAACGTGGACGACGATTACTATGTGTGGGACGTCCGTACCCCGAGGGCGATCGGGGCCATCATCGTGGGTGCAAGCCTCGCGGTTGCCGGTGTGGTGATGCAGAACAACTTCAGGAACCCTCTAGCGGACCCTTATACCATGGGTATCTCGTCGGGTGCGTTCATGGGTGCAGTCCTGTACATCATCTGCGGTATCACACTGTTCCCCATAGACGGTCTGTCGGGAGGTGTGTTCAACTCGTTCGTGTTCTCCCTCATCCCTACGGCTATCATAGTCCTGATCTCGATGTTCAGGAAGATGACCCCTACCGCCATGATCCTAACGGGTATCGCCATCATGTTCCTGTTCAGTTCGATCTGCCAGATACTGATGGTCACCGCCACCTCTGAGACGATGGCAAGCGCCTACGAATGGAGGGTAGGTTCCCTAAGCAGGTTGAAATGGGACTATATCCCTCTGATGACGGTCATGTCCACCGTGTTGATCGCGGCCCTGTGGATGTTCTCCGACAAGCTCAACGTGATGTACTCTGGAGACCGTTCGGCACAGTCCCTGGGTGAGAAACCGTTCGTCATAAGGATAGTCACCCTTATCCTCGCATCCCTTCTCACGGCCACTGTGGTTTCATATACTGGAACTATCGGTTTCATCGGTCTTGTCGGGCCTCATGTGGCAAGGATATTCGTGGGATCCAACAACAGATACCTGATCCCCGCGTCCGCCGCCTTCGGTGCAGCGTTCGTCCTCTTGGCCGATTCCGTGGCCAAGGTGTCCGGTATCAACGGACTGCCCGTAGGTGTCATCTGTTCCATGGTCGGTGGACCGCTGTTCATGGTGATCCTGATCAGACAGAGGAAGAGCGCCTGGGC
>JAKSHW010000306.1 GCA_024399195.1 archaeon
CGGTGATGACCTCCTCCGGGGTTCCGATCTGTTTGATCACACCCGGTTCGGCCATGAGGATGATCCTATCGGCGTATCTTGCGGTTATGTTTAGGTCGTGACTGACCATTAGGGAGGTCATTTTCTTCTCTTCCGAGAGCCTTTTCAGTAGTTTTATGACGTTCACCTGGTGTTTCACATCCAGATTGGATGTGGGTTCGTCGAGGATCAGCACTTCGGGTTCCTGGGCGAGACCCCTTGCTATGGCCACTTTCTGATGCTGTCCTGCGGACAGTTCGTTGAAAGGACGCATGGCAAGGTCTTCTACGCCCACCATCTCGAGCACGTCGTACACCGCGTCATAGTCCGAACGTCCGGGGGTCCATTGTTTCTTCGGGGTGCGTCCGATCATGACGGTGTCGAAAACGGTCATCGGGAAACTGTCCTCCGAGGCCACGGGAACGTATCCCATGTGTTCGGAGATCTCCTTGTAGCTCATTCCTCTGACATCCTTTCCGTCCAACAGGACCTTTCCCGAGGTGACCTTTATGATCTTGTTGATGCACCTGATAAGCGTGGATTTTCCCACTCCGTTGGGACCTATGATGCATATCAGACCCGGTTCGGATATCGACAGGGCGATGTCACGGAGGACCTTCTTCCCTCCAGGGTATGAGAACGATACGTCTTCCACATCTATCCTCATTCACCACACCTCCTTTTTGGACCTTATGAGGAGGTACAGGAACAAGGGGCCTCCAAGGAATGCGGTGACCACACCGACCTGGAGGACCGTGGGGTAGAGAAGCGTCCTTCCGACGATGTCCGCCACCAGTACCAGGACCACGCCGAACGCGGCGGATGCGGGTATGAGGTACTTCGTGTCCGAACCAATGAAGAGCCTGACCACATGGGGACATACGAGTCCCACGAATCCGATTATGCCTGTGAAACTGACGATGCTTGCGGTCACAAGGGACACTATGACCAGACACACTATCCTGAGACGGTCGGCATTGACTCCGAGGGATTTGGCGTTCTCGTCGCCTGTGGTCAGCACGTTGATCTTGGTTGACATTATGTGGAGGAAACCCACTCCGATCGCGGTGACGACCGCCATGATAGGGAGGTATTCCCATTTGGACTTGCCAAGGGTACCCACCTGCCAGGTGTAGACCGCCGCAAGGTCGTCGGGGTCTGCAAGGA
>JAKSHW010000307.1 GCA_024399195.1 archaeon
CACGTATTCTATAGACTCTATATAACATATGTAGAAATGCGACAGAAGTTATTTCCTGCCGTGTGGAAGATACACGGCAGAGAACAATCATTTCATCGCGTCTAGTTGTTTCTTCCATTTGGGGTCCAAGGCAACGGCCTTCGTGAACAGTTCCTTGGCCTTTGCAAGGTCCTTCTCCACACCTCTTCCGTCACGGTAGGCCTTTCCGAGACGGCCGATCGCCTCGTGTTTGCCCTTATTGGATTCAGGTATGAGTATACCTACATACTCCCTGTCGGCCTCGGCGGTCTTCATGCTCCATAGGACGTCGCAGAGTTCCTTGTAGATCCATTTGTTCCCCCTGGATATGGCTGTACGGTAGTATTCCGCAGATCTCACTAGGTCTTTCTCCACACCTGCGCCTTTCCTGTACGCCCTGCCGAGTTCCACTGGATCCTTCTTAAGGTCGTTCGGTTCTTCCGGCACCCTGTCCTGTCCGCCCTCCTGTTTTTTCAGGATGATGTCGGACAGAGGCATTTTCATTTTGGAACAGACGGATCCGAAAACGGAAACATCCGTCTCGGGATACGTTTCCATTTTTTCCAGATACGATCTGGCTTTTTCCTCGTCTTTCTCCACACCGATCCCTTTGGAATACATCACTGCATAGGTGTAATATCCGGGGAACAGGTTCTTTTCGACAAGACCGTCCGCACACCTTTTCAGAAGATCGTACTGCTTTCCATCGATCCTTTTCTTGATGAAGAAGTAGATGTCTTTCTTGTACTTCAGGCGGTAGGCCTCCTGCAACAGGAGGAAATATTCCCATGCATGCCTGGGTCCGATACCCTCGTCGTGGAATTTGCACAGGACGTCGATCACCTGATCGTATTCGATCAGGGGGCTCATATGGGATGCGATCTCCACGAGGGTCTTTTCGAGGAGTTCCTTATAGTCCGGCCCCTCCTCGATGAACGTTCTGCATTCGTCTTCGGGGCATACCTCCTGCAATGCCTTGTACGCCCATGCATAGGCGAACTCCGTCTGGTTCCTCTTGGCATACATGTACGCCACGTCCAAGTGTCCGAGCGTCTTGACCTCGGGAGACACTTCGTTACGGTGTTCGTATCTGTATCCGATGTTCTCCACGGTCTCCTTGTCCAGGTGGATATGCCATTTGTCCGGCATGAACATGTAGTT
>JAKSHW010000308.1 GCA_024399195.1 archaeon
GTCTTGGGGACAAGGGTGTGACCGACGACCTGTACATCATCCCCGTGGATGTGACCTATCTTGGTAGGGTGGAGACGTTCGACCTAGTCGTATTCGAAGACGGTGGTGAATGGCATCAGGTCTCGGATTTCGATACGGTATACGGTCTGTTGTCCAACGGAAGGACGACCTATCTCCATTGGAGCCATGACAGGTACGTTTATGCGGCCGCAATGGGTTCCGACGGACGTTTCCATGGGCCCTTGGTCGTATATTTCTCCCCTGCAGGATCGGAGATCCAGTCCTACACTATTTCCCTGGATTCATCGAACGTCCTTCACATGGATGGGACTGTGACGAATAACGGTGGCTATGTCAGGGACTATGCGGTAGATCGTGTTAGCATAGTGCAGGTGTCCGAATCATTCGAAGAGGACTTCGTGTTCACCGCAGGTCACCATGAGAACGTGGGTGACGGTAACGAACGTTTCACCATGACTGTGACGAACCTCGGTAGGACGGAACTGTCAGACCTGTCCGTAGCAGTCCTCGAGGACAACGGTGCAGACGGGTTCTGGCCTTTCGGTGTGGACATGGACTTTGACAGGGATCTGAAGAATAACCCCATCGAACCTGGAGAGAGTTTCACTTTCATAGTGACCTACACCAATGTTCCAGACTGCAAGCGTACCGTCCAGTTGACGGCATACGTCAATGGAACCGCTTACGGGGTGATCAACGAGAGTACGGGCGGTATCGGTTTCGACCTGGTCCCTTAGGTCGAATCGCATGTTATTTATGAGTATGTGGACAACGATGGATCGGAGAACGGGTATTACGTACTGACCGTGGATCTCGTTTTCGAGAACGCTTCGGGCCTCGATGCGTCGATATACATCGAATCCGCCCGTTACGCCGATGGCGGATACGTTGGTGGAAACAGACTGTGTTCGGACGACGGACCTATATCCCTGGAATTGGATCCGGTCTCAGGCAGCATCTCGTTGGTAGTGTCTTGGAACGATATCGGTTTCGGATACAACCGTATAGTTAGCCGTGACATGGTCATCGAGCTTTCCGATGGAAGCATCTGCAGGACATCCGTCTCGTTCTACAATATGCGTCTTGTTACATACTACTTCGATCTCGACGGAGGTAAGATTGGGGAACACCGTGGAGTCTATGCCATGTACGGCTA
>JAKSHW010000309.1 GCA_024399195.1 archaeon
ACTCATGATGCTCCGAGATCTCCAGCCCCTCGAACCAGGTATTCCTATCCTTGTACCTGATATTGAAAAACGCATCCAACATGCTGAGGTTCAGGGACTTCCCGAACCTGCGGGGACGGGTGAAGAGATACGCCCCTTTGGGATTGTTCCCGAGAATGTCGGCGATGAGCATGCTCTTGTCGACATAGTAATACGTCCCGTCTTCACGGATGCTTTTGAAATCATCGTTGCCGATAGGGAGCTGCTTCATGGGTTGTCAATGCACCTATATCTAGAAAAACGTTGGTCGTACAGTTAGCCTTACAACGTCCCGGATACCGAGGAAACTATAGGACTGGAACGACCCCGTATGTGCCGCACGACATCATACGGGGAAGGAAGTTCAGTTCACCCTCTTCTTGAGTGCTTTAAGCTCAGGGATCAGGGAACGGTCCGCATCGGCCGCCTTCTCCATCAGGGACAATGCGGTTGCAAGATCCTTCTCGACACCTTTACCATCACGGTAACATCTCGCAAGACGGCATACGGCACGTTCGTCCCCTTTGTCGACGGCGTTCCTGGCCACGGTGAACATCTCCTCGTAAGTGTCTTCCGAATCCATATCCCACAGGATGTCGAACATCAGGTTGGGCCAGGACCCCGCCTTGCTTATAGGCCTGAGGATCTCCGCCGCACGTGCAAGGTCCTTCTCGGCCCCCTTCCCTTCGTAGTATATCTTGGCAAGACGTCCGATGGCCGCGAGGTCTCCGCTCTCGGCCGCAGGGGAGATGGTACTCAACAGCCTTTCATAGGTCTCCGGAGTACCGATCTTCCAGAGGATGTCGAACATCTCTGTGGGTTTCTGGTGTTCCAGGTCGGCACTGTCGGCCCACACCAGGGCGAGGGTGGGGTTCTTCTCGGTACCTATACCGCCTATGAACATCCTGGAGAGGAGGGCCATGGCCCTGAAGTCCTTCTCCTTGATGTCGACGCACCTAGTGAACGCCTCCCGGCGGTCGCTCTCGCTGCCGCTCTTGGACAACAGGTCGCACAATGCGACGGTGTACCCGGGATCGACGTCGGACAGGGCCCTGAGGACGGCTATCGCCTTCTGGATGTTCGGCTTGACGTTCAATCCCTCGGAGAACGCGGTACCTGTGACCAA
>JAKSHW010000031.1 GCA_024399195.1 archaeon
CCGGTGACGGGACGGTCGAAGACGGCCCCGGTCCACATGACGAACCTGTAGGCGGTACCGCCTACGGCCTCCTTCACGGGGACGAAGGTGGGTTTCTCCAGCACGGTACCGTAGCCCACGGCGAACGAATACAGGGAACCGTCGATGTCGTAGGTGACAGTGCAGGTGTCGGGATGGTCCTTCATCACGAAGACGTTGCCGTCGGTCCTGACGAAGGTGTGTCCGGCCATGGCGGCGGGATCTGTCACAGGGGACATGTACTCGTCGTAGAGCAGGATGTAGGTGAAGAGGTCGCTGCCGCCTTCCAGACCGGCGGGGAAGACGATCTTCGACACACGGTCCTCGTTGGTGATGAAGTGCGATGCGATCCTGACGGTGCCTTCGGGGACGATGACCGTGTCGAGCTTGGCGGTGGCCACTGCCAGAAGAGTACCGACCTTGCTGCCCAGATAGATGCCGTCGACGATGTACGGGTAGTCCCCTCCGAAACGTTCGAACGAGACACATCCGACCAGACAGTCGGAACCCCAGCCGGACAGGCCCTTCGGGACGTCGATGCCCGCCAATCTGGCACAGCCCTCGAACGCACCGTTTCCGATTGATACAACGGACGAGGGTACGGTTATGTTCACAAGGTTCACACAGTCGTGGAAGGCGTGGGCCCCTATCCTGGTGACGCCGTAGGGTATCTCCAGGTCCACGATGCTGCAGAAGTCGTCGAACAGACAGTCGCCGATGGAGGTCACACCGTCCTCGATGACGAGCTTGTTCGCGATGCGGGTGTAGGAGTACATCGGCACGTCGTACGGACTGCCGTAGTCGTAGGTGTCGCCGTATCCGCTGACGGTGATGACGCAGTCCTCGTCCAGATAGTACCATACGTGGTCGCCGATCTGTCCGGAATCCATGACGCGGACGGTCTTGGCGTACAGGGTGGTGTCGCCGGTGGCGACGGTGCCCTCCGCCAGAGGCACGGTGCGACCGCTGTCTGTATACCAGACGGTGCGGCAGGTGTCGTTCACATGGTCGGCTATGCGGATGGGCATGCCCTTGCCCACATAGACGGTCCCGGCGGACACATCGGTCACGAGGGTCACGGCACAGGGGTCGGCCACCTCGCGGACGAGACTGCCGGAGACGTTGGTGAACCTGTAACCGGACATGTACTCCGCACAGGTCGGGAGGGCGTCGAAGTTCCAGTCCATGAAGACGAACGGGAACGCCTGCGGGTCTATGTACGCCATGTCCGACGGGAACGCGATGCTGTGGGACACGGGTCTGTCGAACGCCCATGCGGAGATGCATTTCAGGGTGGAAGGCAGGGAGACGTCCCTGATCCTGTCGAAATCCTTGAACGCATAGGTGCCTATTCCGGTGATGCCTTCGCCTATGATGACATTGTAGGTGAGGGTCTGGACCCTGCTCCAGTAATTGTTCGTGCCTTCGACGGTGTCGGGGATGTCGCCCTTTCCGTCGATGTACAGGGTACGGTCGCGTACGGTGTAGTTCCAGCTCAGATCGCCCTGGGTACCGTCGATGGTGTAGCATCTTCCGGAGTAGGAACGGAACACATGTCCGAGGATATCGGACAGGGACATCTTGGAGTAGGTCAGCCCGTCGTAGAAGGTCATTCCGGTGAACGCCTCATGATAGGTGCTGAGCGTCGTGGGCACGTTGAAGACCCTGAGGTCGCCGCATCCGCGGAACGCGTCCGCCCCGATGTCGGAGAGGCCTTCGCAAAGGTCTATCGCCATCAGCCCCGAGTCGCGGAACGCCTCTTGGCCTATGGTCGACAGGACCGCGGAGGAATAGACCTCGAACTGGGATGCGACGCCCTTGGCCGCATAGGGTGCGATCTCGGTGACGGTGTCTGGAAGGGTGTAGTAACGGGGGTATCCGTCGGCGGTGAAGGGGACCTTCACCAGCACCCTGACGTCCTTGTCGTAGAGCAGCGAGTCGACGACCGTGTAATGTCCGCCGTCGTCCACCTTGAACGTGGAGAGCTTCGGACAGTCGTCCAGGAACCCGTAGACCAGGTCGGACACCTTGTCCGAGATGTGCAGCGTGGTGAGATTGTGGAATCCCACGAAGGTGCCCGCATCGACGGCGTTGATGGTCCCCGCGATGTGGATCTCCTTCACCTCATCCTTCCTTTCGAAGGCCCTGGGTGCGGGATCGGTGACGGAGAACCTTCCGTAGCCGTCGACGGTCATGACACCGTCGACGAGGGTGATCATGGTCCCGTGGTACATCTCGCCGGTGGCGGTGAGGACCTTTCCGCTTCCGACGAAGGTCACTCCCGCGAGCTTCTGGGCGGTGGCGGAGACGGTGTTCCCGGCTATGTCGCGGAACGTGTACCCGTCGAACGAGTATGCGTTGATGCTCTGCAGGGACATGGGGAACTCGATCCTCCAGATGCTGTCGCATCCCTCGAACACGTAGAACCCGAGGGTCTGGACACCCTCGTCGAAATAGACGTACCTGAGGTAGTCGCACTCGTAGAACGCGAAGCTGTCCATCGTCCTGACGTTGGCGGTGATGGTTACATTCGCCATGTCGGGGACGTGGTCGAACGCATAGGAGGCGATGTGGTCCACGGTCAGGGGCACGGTGAAACCCGTGTACCCGTAGCGGGAGGGATAGAGGACCAGGTCGGTACCGTCCTTGCTGTAGAGGACGCCTTTGACGGAACTGTACACGGCGTTGTCGGGGTGCACGGAGATGCTGGCGAGAGGGGTGTTCCCGAACGCCAAGGTACCGATCTCCCCGACCGAGGCGGGGATCTCCAGATGGGTGAGGGCGGTGTTCCTGAACGCGTTGGTCCCGATGGTGTACAGACCTTCGTCCAGGACGACGGAGGTGAGGGAGGAACAGTCCCTGAACACTGCGTTGCCGAGGGTCGTGACGCTGTCGGGCAGTGTGACGTGTCCCAGGGCGGTGCCCTCGAACGCGAAGTCGCCTATCCTCACCAGGGTGTCCGGCAGGACGACATTTGTGAGGGCAGTGCATCCATAGAAGCAGCTGCTGCCGATGACCGCGGTATCGCCGTCGAAGAGGACGTAGGTGAGGGAGGAACAGCCGTTGAAGACCATGCTTCCGAGGTCCCCACCCCTGATGTGGAGGTCGTTCAGCGCCTTGCAGAGCTCGAAGGCCCTGTCGCCCACGGAGTACGTGTCGGGACCTATGGTCGCCTTGGTCAGTTTGTCGCACCTGCTGAAGGCGTACTTTCCGACGGTGTGCACATAGGTCAGGTCGGCCTCGAGAAGGGTGTCGCAGTCGTAGAACGCCTCGTCGGCGATGCCGTCGACGCCGGGCAGTCCCACTACGCGCTGGACCCCCCACATGACGTCGGAGGAGGGTGCACCCGCGATGCCGTTGCCGGCGAGGTACATGGTGTTGTCGGCGGAGAGGACGTAGAACACACCGGAACCGGCGTCCCCGACGGAACATCCTGCCTTGCAGTAGAGGTTGGTCATACCCCAGTTCGAACCGTAGGCGTTGACCTTGCAGTAGTACGCCTGTCCGGACACGAGGGTGCAGGTGGAGCAGAAGTTGCGGGCCTTGCTGTTGTAGTCGTCGTTGGAGGCGATCTCGTTGCCCAGCGAATCGTAGAGGTGGAACACGGTGTCCAGATAACCGCTGGAGAAGAACGTGTAGCTGCCGGAGGAGGGTGCGACGAACCTGAAGTACCTGACTTCGGAAGGTTCGATGGAGCAGGACATACCGTCGGTGAAACCCTCGGCGGAATACTTCTCCCTGTAGACGTTACCGTCCAGAAGGAACAGTTTCCCGGCATACGAGGAAGGTCCGGTACCGTACTTGGTGCCGTCGGCCCCGTAGAAGGCACGGTCCGACAGCAGACCGTCCATATGGGTGAGGGTGTCCGGGAACGATATGGAACGGAGGTTGGGGCTCAGGGTAAGCGCGGCCTCCCCGATCCTGGTCACTCCGTCGGGGATGACCAGGTTCTCCAGATTGGGGCACATGGCGAACGTATCGTCCGCGATCCTGGTCACCTTGGATGGCACGGTGACGGTCTTGGCGGGGGCACCGGGGGCGTAGGCACAGAGGATGTCACCGAGGATGTACATCGTCTGGCCGTAGATGAAGCCGGACGTACCGAAGAACTGCGTCACCTTTTCACATCCGAGGAACGCACCGGGACCCAGGTCCACGGCACCGTTGATCGCCACATACGACAGGTCGGAACAGTACGCGAAGGCGGCGGCCCCGACGGTATCGAGCGTGCGTGGCAGGGTGACCGAGGTCAGGTCCGTGCCTGCGAAGGCGAACTCGCCGATCGTCTTGAGGGTCGCCGGGAACGTGACCGATCTTATATGGTCGAGAGAGAACATCTCACCTGGGATCATGGTCACGGACGACCCGATCCTCACGGTGAAGCTGGAAGGGGCGTTCGGGACGTCGTTCCAGCTCGAATAGGTCTTCAATCCTGATGCGGTGGAGCCGAGGTTGATGACACCGTCGGAATCGAGCACCCAGTCGATCCCCTTGGTGTTACCTTGGCCGAGTGCCATGATGGCGGCGTCCGAATCGTCCGACTCGCAGAGAGTGGACACTGCGGATACCATGAGAACCAGCATGAGCAGTAGAACCGCTTTTTTCAAATAGCAGACGGCCGACGTACGGCCGTTTCCTGTTCCTGAGAACATGGTTTGGTATCGTCGTACGTTTTTAAAATGATGTCCCGCGACCGTTTCCGGACAATACCTGTTGAAACGTGAGACGGAACGCCATGGCATCCACAGGGGAAGGCGTTCGGACCCGCAGGTTCTCCCGCCCGTCCCCCGGGAGGTCGCCCAGACCCTTCCGGGCTCAGGCGACCATGGTAAGTACTTTGTCCTTTCCTTCGAAGGTGTGTCCTGCGAGGTTGGAAGCCGTCGCCTTGACGACGTTGCCGTCCATGTCCACGAAGGTGAAGCCGTAGAAGGCGTTGGACCCCAGTGTGGTGAGACCGCTTCCGAAGGTCACCTTCTCCAGTGCGGTGCATCCCCTGAAGGCGTTGACACCGATGTAGGTGACACCTTCTCCGACCGTGACCTCCTTCAGCGACGTGTAGCTGTAGAACGCGTAGTCGGTGAGGTTGGTGACACCGTCCCTGATGACTACCTTCGAGATGCTTCCCCTGTACTGGTACCAGGGCACGTTCTTCACGGAGGAGGCGTTGTCCATCGCACCGTTGCCGGTGACAGTGAGGCTCTCCTCGGAGAAGTCCACGGTCCACCAGGCGGACTGGTCCCTTCCGCCGATGGAGATGAGGACCATCTTCCCGTCGTCGTTGGCGAAGACCCTGTCGGCGAGGTTCTCGGGGGTCACGGCGAGGTAGCTTCCGTCGTACCTCACGAAGGTCTGCGAGAACGCAAGGGTACTCACATACTCCAGACCGCTTCCGAATATCACATGCAACATACCGGTACAGCCCTTGAAAGCATAGGAACCGATGGACCTCACGGTGTCGGGGACGATCAGTCCCCTCACCTCGGAGAAGTTGTAGAACGCCTTCTCCCCGATCCTGGAACACTTCTCGAGGAGGAGCTCGTACACACCGTTCTTCAGCAGGGACCAGGGTGCCCCGGTGGTGCTCTCGAAGTCGGGGATCTCCCCGTAGACCATCAAGGAGCCTTTGTCGTAGGTCCATCCGTAATCTTCCCCGTATCCGTAGAGGTAGTCGCAGTACAGTACCCTGTTGTGACCGGTCAGGGTGGCTCCCGCGAGGGCCTCCACGGCCACAGGCACGTCACCGTAGAGCCTGAAGGACAGTCCGGAGAACGCACCGGTACCGATCTTGGACACGTTCTCTCCGAGATACATGTCGGTTATGGAGTAGTCGTGGTAGAACGCACGCTTTCCGATGGTCTGGACACCGTCGGATATGGTGACCGCGTACAGGTTGTAGAGCCCGGAGAACGCGTACTGTCCGATATTGGAGATTCCTATTCCGACGTATACGGCCTCGATGGAGTCGCGGTATGCGTACCAGGGGGTGGCGGATGCGGACGACCAGTCCTCCATCACGGCGGTGGTGACGCCTACGCCGTAGACCGACAGGAAGCGGGACACCTTGTCGACGGACCATACTATGCCTGAATCGAGGATACCCTCGACCACAAGCTCGGAACGGGGGATGTAGTTATAGAAGATGTCGCAGTAGACATCGTGCTTCACGGGGTCGCCCACGGTGTATCCGTACACCACATAGGGCTCGAGGTAGAAGTCCTCGGTCCATATTCCCTCGGGTTCGAAGGGAAGTGCGGGGTAGGTGTCCTCGAGGAGGTAGTGGGAGTACCATTTTCCGTCGAGGTACACGTAGAGGTAGAACGGGGGTTCGGGGTTGTATCCGCTTCCCTCGCGGAAGACCTTGTCGCCCTCTCCGGTGAACATCTTTCCCTTGAGCTTGGAGGCGGTGATCTTCAGCTGGTTTCCATCTTCATCATAGAAGGTGTATCCATACAGGGCGTTGGAACCGATGGTGGTCAGACCCTTTCCGAAGGAAAGGAAGGACAGTTCGGAACATCCTCTGATGGAGTTCTTTCCGATGGTGGCGACGGAGTCGGCCAGCTCCACGCTCTTGAGGGTGGAGTAGCTGTAGAACGCGAAGTCGCAGAGGTCGGTGACACCTTCCTCGACCACTACGTCCCTGATGTTGTTCCTGTACTGGTACCAGGGGGTGACGGTGGGTCCGGAGTAGGTTCCCATGGAACCCTCTCCCCTGATGAAGAGCA
Organism: archaeon; assembly: GCA_024399195.1. Classification (GTDB taxonomy): domain Archaea; phylum Thermoplasmatota; class Thermoplasmata; order Methanomassiliicoccales; family Methanomethylophilaceae; genus Methanomethylophilus. The sequence goes on from JAKSHW010000031.1 coordinate 6,741, forward strand.
CGCCGTCCATGACGTCGAGGTTCCAGGTGACGTCGCCGGTGGAACCGACGATGGAGGTCATGGAGAGGGTGTTCTCCATCTGGGGCCACTTCTCGAACATCTTTCCCCTGAAGTTGTCCGCGTTGACCTTGACGGTCTCGTAGTTGGGTCCGAGGAACTTATTGTTGAACGCCACGGCGCTCATGGTCTCCAGACCGTTTCCGACCCAGAGGGTCTCCAGTGCGGAGCAGTTCTTGAAGGCGTACTTTCCGACAGACACGACGTTGTCGCCGATCTGGATGTTCTTCACCTTGGCGTAGGCGTTGAAGGCGTTGGTACCCACGGACGTTACCTCACCGGCGATGACGATGCTGGTGATCTTTCCCCTCTGTGCGTACCAGGGAGCGGCGGAGGCCTTGGCGAACTCGGGCATGTCGCCCTTACCGGTGACGGTGAAGACACCGGAACCGGTGTCGAGGTACCAGTGGATGCCTTCGATGTCTCCTTCGATGGCGACGGCGGCGTAGAGGACCATGTCCCTGTCCACTCCCCTGTCCGCAGGCCACACGGCGGTCATGTCGGTGTCAGTGTAGTATCTGTATACAGGACGCAGACCCTCGAGGGTGGAGCCCTCGCCGACCCTGACCGATTCGGAAGTACCGTCGTCGTAGAGGATGTCCACGGTATGGACGGGGACCTCCTCGAAGAGGGCGGTGATGACCATGTCCCGGGTAACCGTGGTCCCATAGTAGTCGCCGTCCCATCCGACGAAGACGTAGGCCTTGTCGCCGACCATTTCCTTGACGGGGACTATGTCGGGGATGTCGAGGACGGAACCGTAGGCGACGGTCACGGAGAACGCCACACCCGCCATGTCGAAAACGACCTCGCAGGTGTCGGGGTGGTCCTTCATGACCATGTCCCAAGGGCCGGTCCTGACGAAGGTGTGTCCCGCCAGGTTGGAGGCGGTGAACTCCAGGAGATTACCGCCCTCATCACGGAACACCATGTTCGGGAAGGCCCCGGAAAGGATGGTGTCGAGACCGGCGGGGAAGGTTATCTTCTGCACGTTGCCCTCGTTGGTGAACACGTTGGGCAGTATGGCCACGGTGCCTTCGGGGAGCACGACGGTGTCCACCTTTCCGGTGGCTACGGCCACGAGGGTCCCCTGGTAGGTGATGAAGGAGATGGAATCCTTCACGAGCCCGGCGGGGCCTTCGAAGCGTTCGAGGGAGGTACATCCGATGAAGGCGTTGGAACCGATGCTGGAGAGGTAGGCGGGGATCTTCAGGGACACCAGGCTGGAACACCCGGCGAAGGCCTCGGTCCTGATGTTGGACACACGGTCGGAGTACGTCACGGAGACGAGGTTGATGTCGTGCTTGAACGCATAGTTCCCGATGACGGTGACGCTGTCCGGGAGGACGATCTCCTTCACCTCGGTGAGGTTCTGGAAGAGACGGTCTCCGACGGAGGTGATGCCTGCTGAAAGGTGCACCTCCCTGATGTCGTATGCGTAGGGGGCCCAGGGGACGAGGTCGGCAGCGGTGTAGCCGTAGGTCTCGCCGTGTCCTATCAGGGTGAGGACATGGTCCCCGCCCAACATGTAGCGGACGTCTTCTCCGACCGTTCCGGAGGCGAGGACCGTCACGGCGTCGGCGTAGAGGACCATGTCGGCGTCGACGACGGTACCGTTCACGAAGGGTCTCGTGAGGGCGGTGTCGTAGTACCATCCTCTGACGTACACGTCGTTCTCGAGGTATTCGGAGATGTAGAGGGGTCTGCCCTTGTCCACGTACACGTCCTTCAAAGTGCCCCATACCTCGAGGGTGATGCGGCAGGGGTCGGTCATCTGGCGGGTGACCTTTCCGTCCACCTTCTTGAAGGTATATCCGGCAAGGAACTCGGCACCCATCTCCAGACGGCTTCCGTCGATGTCGTAGAAGACGGCGTCGAAGGCGTCGGGGTCCACGGACCTCAGCCCTGCGGGGAAGGCGACGGTGTCGAAACCGCGGGGCACGGTGAAGGCGTTCTTCCCGATGGTCTCCAGGGTGGACGGGAGGTGGACCGTCTTGACCCTGTAGAAGGCCTTGAAGGCGTTGTCGCAGATGCCGGTGATCCCTTCCTCCACGACGATGCTGTCGCCGAGGCCGGAGGCGGTGGCCCAAGGGGCGTTGACCCTGTCGGAGACGTCCGGCATGTCACCGTTGCCCACCATGTGCGTTGCGAAATCGTCCAGATCGACGTACCAGCGGACCCCGCCGCAGGTACCGTCCACGGTATAGTTGTCCGTTCCGGAAATCTGGCAGTACTGGTGTCCCCTGACGTCGGGGTAGATCCTCATACCGTCCACATAGTCGTAGAACACCTGGCTGCCGAAGGCGTACGCCGTCTCGGTTACGCCGGCGGGAATGTTGAAGAAGGTCATGAACTTTGCATCGTAGGCGTACGGGCCTATGTGGTCCAAGGTCTCGGGGACAAGGAGGTAGGCCACCTCCGCGTCCTTGAAGGCCTCCTTGCCGATCCTGACGAGAGCGGAGTTGTGGGCGTCGACGGCGAACGAACCGGTGGTCTGCATGAAGGCGCCGTCGCAGATCTCGGTGACGGTCGCGGGGACGTCCACGACGATGCCGCGGATGTACGTGGGGGCCCTCACAAGCCTGGTGACGTCATTGTCGTAGAGCACGTCGGCGACGACGGTGTAGTTGCCACCTTCCTCGACGGCGAACTGGGTGAGCCTGGGGCAGTCGTACACGAACGTACCGTCCAGACCGGTCACGGTGGCGGCTACGGTCAGCTTGGTCAGGTTGCCGAACCCTTTGAGGGCCTTGTATCCCATACCGGTGATGCCGTCCAGGATGCGGACCTCGGTGACCTCGTCGGCCCTGCCGTACACGACGGGTACGGAACGGGAGTAATCGACGGTGTAGACGCCGTTGCCGGAGATTGTCAGGACCCCGTCCTTGAGCCCGAGCCTGAACCCGTTGAAATTCTCGGTGACCGCCCTGAGGATCATTCCGGAACCCTCGAAGACGGTCCCCCTGAGGTTGTCCTCGGTGACGTACAGGGTCTGTCCGAGGATGTCCCTGAAGACGTATCCGTGCAACGCCCCGAGGGTCTCCAGGCCGTCGGGGAACGTGATCCTGCGGATCTTGCTGCATCCCTCGAGGATCTCGTCCCCGATGGTGGCGACCTTTCCGCCGAACGTCACGTAGGAGAGGTTGGAACTGTCCCTGAAGAGGTAGCTTCCCACCTTCTCGACGTTACCGGCGATGGTCACGTTGTAGAGGTCGGTACACTCGAAGGCGTAGGACTCCACGGTCTTCACGGTGGAGGGTACGGTGAAACCGGTGTACCCGTGCGCGGAGGGATAGTAGACCAGCGTCGTCCGGTCCTTGTTGTAGAGGACGCCGTCCAGCGAACTGAACACCGTGTTGGATGCCGCGACATCGACCGATTCCAAAGTCTTGATACCGGCGAACACGTTGTATCCGAGGCTCTCTAGGGTTGCGGGGAACAGGAGGGTCTTCAGGGCGGTGTCCATGAAGGCGTAGCCGCCTATGGACTTCAGGGCGGCGTTGAAGGTGATACTGGTCAATTTGGTGCAACCGTCGAAGGAGCTGTGCCCGATCGAGGTCACGTTGCGGGGAAGTTCCACCGAGGTCAGTCCGGACCCGTAGAACAGGTGGTTGCTGACCTCCCTCAGAAGGGAAGGCAGGGTGATCCTTGTAAGGGACGTGCAGTTGTTGAAGCATCCCGCACCGAGGACGTCGGTGTTGCCGGTGAAGGAGACGTCGGTCAGGGCCTCGCAGGAGTTGAAGGCCATCTGACCGAGGTTCCCTCCCTTGACCAGGAGGGTCTTCAGACTGGTGCAGTACTCGAAGGCCCTTTCGCCCACGGTGAGGGTCTTGGGACCGATCACCACGTCGGTCAGGGAGTCGCCCCTGCAGAACGCGTACGCCCCGATGTGGACGAGGTCCCCCAGGTCGAGGGTCTGGACGTAGTCGTAGTCGTAGAACGCCCTGTCGGCCACCTTGGTGACACCGGGCAGGAAGACGATCCTCTTCACGGAGTTCTTCGTGAGGTTCACGGGCGCCCCGGCGGTACCGTCGCCGGCCACGTACAGGGTGCCGTCCTTGGCGAGGACGTAGAACGCGGCCGTGCCCGCGAGACCGTACGGACTTCCGTCGGGCATCTGCTTGCAGTAGAGGCCGAAGGTTCCCGACCCGTAACCGTAGACGGACACGTGGCAGTAGTACGCCTTGCCCTTCTGCAGATATCCTACGACGAGGAAGTTGAGTATACCTTCGCTCACATCGTCCTCATGGTCGATGACCGAACCGGTGGAGTCGTACAGGTAGCACTTGGTGTCGACCTCCCCCGAGGTGAAGAACGCGTAGTTGCCCGAGGCGGGGGCGACGAACCTGTAGTACCTGTCCTCTCCGGGCCCGAACGTGCAGGTCATGCCGTCGGTCATGACGGAGGCGGAGAACAGCTCCTCGAAATGACCGTTCCTGAACACGAAGTCCTTTCCGGCGTAATCGGCGGGGTTGGTGGAATATACGGTCCCGTCGGGGCCACGGAACTCGTACAGGGACATGATGCTGCCCCTGATGGAGCTGAGGGTCGTGGGGAACGAGATGGAGCGTATGTTCTCGTTGCTGTTGACGAGACTGCCGGCGAGGGTGGTCACGCCTTCGGGGATGACGAGCTCCTCGAGGTACCTGCATCCGGTGAATATACCTCCACCGACCCACCGGACGTCGGAAGGCAGCGAGACCACCTTGTCGGTGCATCCGGTCGCATAGGCGCACAGGGAACCCCTGTAGATGTACATCGTCTGGTTATAGATGCAAGAGGAGCTACCGTTGAACTTCGTCAACTTGGGGCAGTCGGAGAACACGTAGCTGCCGAGGTCCAACGAGACGTTGATGGACACGTAGGACAGCTGGGAGCATCTTGCGAACGCCCCTTCCTTGATCGAGGTGATGGTGGAAGGCAGAACGACGGAGGTCAGGTCCGTGTTCGCGAAGGAATACGATCCGATAGTCTTCAACGTGGATGGGAAGGTCACCGAGGTTATCCTCTCGTTGAAGAACATGCTGTCGGGGATGGCGGTCACCGAAGACCCTATGGAGACCTTGAAGGACCTGGGCGCGTTGGGGACCGATTTCCAACTGGAATATTTTTTGACATCCGGCGAGGCGGTCGAACCGAGGCTGATCACGCCGTCCGAGTCCAGGACCCAGTCGACGCCCTTGGTGGTCCCCTGACCGAGGACCATGACGGCGGCGTCCGAGTCGTCCGAGTCGTCAAGGACGAGCACGGTGGACACAATGGCTATCACTGCGAAGAGCAAAGCCAGTTTTTTCAATACACCGACGGCGTTGAAACCGTCGTTTCCCATACCTGAGAACATGGTTTCGTATCGATGTATGCATTTAAAGGTAATGTCACCGAAAAAGATGTAACATATATTGGAAAGACCGCAATAAGAGTAATCTACACTGTACATCAAAAGAGTTCCGATTGCGTACTGTGGCTTGAAATCGAGGGAGCAGGATTTTACCCCATAGTTACCGATTTTCCATGAATTGTCGCAATAAAAATGTCTGTTACAGATGTTAATTAATTATTGACAATTGTAAATCTATATTAGTAGTCAGAATTCTGACGTCCGACAAAGTATCCTAGATGAACTTAGACATAATCATATAAAGGTACAATGCAGTGGACGCATACACACTGATGCAGGTGAAATTAGGATGTACGGTGACATTTCTGGATGAATCAAAATGAAACAGATAAATCAGACAGATTAAAAATTAAATTTACAAAATTGTGTTGATAACCTTCTTCATGGACGGTCATCACGTTATCTATGAACACTTATCGATCCAGCCTATAACAGGTGCAGTCATGACTGTTTCTGCCACATCAATGATTGTAACTCAACTAACAGATGCATGATAGCTATTCAAAGCCTCCTTCGATAACAACCAGGCAGGGAGAAATATACTCAAGGCATGTGATTCCACACAATTGACATAACCGGGGACTCAACATTGCGCCATATAGCGAACCATTAAAATACACAGCATCGGTAGATTCAAAACATATTCCATTTTTCTTGAAAACAATGCATGACAAATACCCTGGATAACTATGAATCATCGAAAGGTCTGTATCTCTTGATCAGAACCGATTGCCAAAATAATTATCTCAAAGAACATTATTATAATTATCATGTAAATTTGATAATATTATAAAAATATTCAATCAAAAATACAATATTGATAACGTTTATTTATTCAAATACAATATCGAAATAGGCAGAAATCATCGAAAGATGAGCTCTCTCTAAAGGATTTTTATCGTTTGGGGGGGGGGTCGAGCTTCCGATCAATCACCGACAAAGGTGTCCGCCTTTGTGTCGGCGATCCGTTCTTCTTCACTGTTACAGAACACTCTCCGTCATAAAGACGCAGAGTTTCTGTCTATCAGGTGAATAAAATGTATGATCATACCAAAGGGCATGGAATATCCTTACGTTCCACGATCCTGTTTTTGACCGTACTGACCGCGCTCCTTTTCATTGCTTCGGCATCGTCGGCAGACGATGGTCAGGCTGTGAAGGTTTCATTGTCAGACGGTTCCACGCCAGGTACCATCGATGTGACAATCGATGAGAATCCAGGCATACTCAGCCTAAGACTATCTGTAGATTATGATTCTTCCGTGATGACACTGAAAGAGGTCATCGATGGAAACCTTCTCCCTATGACGCCTTCCGTATTGGACGGTGTACCCTACATCCTTTATGGAGAAGGATCCGACCCTAACCATGCGGTCACCACCACCGGACTATTCGCAACCCTGGTATTCGAAATTAAGAACAGCGTAGAACCAGGGCAATACCCCGTGTTTATCACTGCTCTCGAATCCATCGATGAGAACCTTGACGATGTGGATGTGTCCGTTTCCAGCGGAGTCATCTCCATAGGTCTTCCTGCGGTCGGTGACATCGACGGTAACGGCAAGATCAACGCAATGGACTCCCTCAAACTCAGGAAATACCTTGCAAACGACCGTACTGTATCTATCAACTTATCCAACTCCGATGTGAACGGTGACGGATCCATAAACTCCAAGGACTCCATCCTCCTCAGAAGATACCTTGCAGGTAACAAGGACATATTCACCGACCGTGTGAAAGGTGCCGAACTTACTGTGACCAATGGTGGAGAGACCTACTTGATCAAAGGAATGGTCCTGGATTTCCCTGTGTTTGTCCATGTTTCCGATTCCGCCAATATGGCCATAACCGGTAACGGCACGGTGGAATCGCTCGGCAACGGCTTATACAAAATCATACCTAAAGAATCCGGATGTTCGTTCGGACCTTCCGTTTCGTCTGATTATACCGTGACCGTATCGGTCTCAGGCAACGGTTCCGTCGACAAGACCACGGTGTCCGTACCATACGGAACCACCTGGTCAACCTCTGGAAACATTCTGACCTTCTCCAATGGTGTGAAGATCACCGCAACCCCTGCTACATCGGATTCCCAGAACACCTATACGTTCGACGGTTGGTCCAAGACCTCTGGAACTGTAACCTCCGATACCTCTATAATGGCCATTTTCAGTTCTTCCATAAATCCCTGTACAGTCACGTTCTCGGTCAACGACACCTCATCAGGTTCCGTCGACAAAACTTCGGTTTCTGTACCCTACGGTACAACCTGGTCTGTCTCCGGCAACGTACTTACGTTCTCCAACGGAATGAAGGTCACCGCCACCGCGAAGACCTCCACTTCTCAGTACACCTACTCCTTCACTGACTGGTCCAAGACCTCTGGAACCGTGACCTCCAATATATCGATCCAGGCAATTTTCGGCTCATCCGTCAAATCCTACACGGTCACGTTCTCGGTCAACGACACCTCTGCAGGGTCTGTAGACAAGACTTCCGTCTCTGTACCTTACGGAACCACCTGGTCCGTCTCGGGCAATACACTGACTTTCTCTAATGGGACGAAGGTAACCGCTACCGCCAAAACTGCCACATCACAGTACATGTTCTCGTTTACCAACTGGTCGAAGACATCCGGAACCGTGACCTCCGATACCTCAATTCAAGCAAACTTCGGATCGTCTATCAGGAGTTATTCCGTCACCATCTCTTCCAACAACACCTCATACGGAACAGTATCCACTACGACCGTCACCCTACCTTACGGAACCACTTGGAGCGTATCTGGAAACACCCTGACCTTCTCCAATAGTACCAAAATTACCGCAACTGTCAAAAATTCCGACTATGTCTTCTCCAATTGGTCAAAATCGTCTGGAACGGTGACCTCCAACACCTCGATTCAGGCCATATTCGGTCAGAACATGACCTACAACCCCTCTATCGCTGGAACCAAATCCTTCGTAGGAACCTATACCATCAACGGAACGGAGTACTTCCTCGTCTATGATGGTACAATGACCAACGTCATACTTGCCAACAAGATGACTAACAACTCGATGTACCTCGATTCGAACACAGAAAGATGTACATGGACCAACAAGACTCTTTCGAATAATAACATTGCATCTACCATAGGTTACGCTTATGGGGGTTATTCGTGGAGTGACTACTCCCTTATGTCCTATATTGAATCAGATTCATCCGTAAAATCATCCATCCAAGGGGGCCTGTCTGCCTTAGGTTCTGCCTACAAAGGTTCGTTCTCCAGCACCCACACATACGGAGCATCCTCGGTAGCAACATTCGCCTCGAAACTCACAGAAACCTCCAAGACCTTCTACGGATATACGGTCGGAAAATACGTATCATATGCAGTTGTAGGAAATGTAGATGTATTCACCGCATACTATCTTTCCAACGGTACCCTAACTTATACCCCCATATACTGCACCTATGATTTAGAATCCAAATTTGTAGAGTTCTCTGGACAATCTGGATACAACAAGTCCCTTTCGAAAGGCATATCATACACACTTTCTGGAAATGGATCGTCCTCAAACCCTTATTTGATTAACAATATTTTGGACCTACATTTCGTAAGATCTAATCTAGGATCGGCATTCAAACTAATGGTCGATCTGAACATTCCCGGAAACTGGAGGCCTATCGGATGGACTACTGGTGAAAATGTGTTCAGTGGTACGTTCGACGGTAATGGACATAAAATTTCCTACAAGTACACCGGTAGTGCGTATACAACATCCCATGGTGACGCAAATTATGGATTCTTCCTTCAATCCTCTGGAATAATAAGAAACCTTACTTTGGACGTCAATCTTAACGTAACCAAACCTGTGAAGGATGATTCCTGGACGTATATCGGAGGACTTGCTGGAATCATTAAAGGAGGAACGGTTGAAAATTGTAGAGTTAACGGAAATATATCCACAGACACTAGTAAATCTCCCCATAAAGAAGTGGGATTAGGTGGAATAGCAGGTAAAGCAATGAATAATTACCTGATCGATAAATGTTCTAACTATGCTACACTCAAAGCTTATGGAAACATCGCCAGCTGTGGAGGAATAGTAGGACATTGTTACGACGGTGGAAGTAGCACTACCATCAAAAGATGCCTTTCTGCAGGATATATCCTTGCGTCAGGAGATTCTGCGGACTGGTTCTGCCCCATATGGCATGATGGAAATGCTGGAGGAATCGTTGGTTCTGCACATGAAAGCAATGTTTGGATACAAAACTGCTATGTTGCTGTATCCAAGATTGAGGCAAATTCCGGAGCCAATAACCACTGTGCAGGAATTATTGGTAAAACCTATAATGGTACCACAACAATCGCAGATTGCATGTATACCAAAGGTTCCCTATATGAAAATAACTCACTGCAGAGCGATGGTGTTAGGGACGGAGGTAGTACCTCAACCAATAACAACACCAAAGGTTCTGTTAATGAAGTATTGAACAGTTACAATACCTACATCAAGAACAACCCTTGAACAAAAAGTGATAAAATGGAATTGAAGAACATACTACCGGCCATACTTCTCGTATCGGCATTCATGATCATTGTATCCTGTCCCATCACCGATGCAGAGGGATCCCCGGAACTAACCTTGTCATCGGCCGAGGCCAATGCAGGCGAAGAGATAGAGATTACCTTAGACCTCCATTCCAATTCCGGAGTGTGGGCCCTTCAGGTAAACGTACTCTACGACGACATATTCACTCTGAAGTCCGTGAAAGACAGCACTCTGCTTTCCTTAGTCCCCGGGCCCCTTGATAACAACCCGTACATAGTCTACGGAGAGAGCTCAGGCCTGTATAATGTCGAAGGAGACGGAACCGTTGCCACCTTTGTTTTCTCGGTGGCCCCTACTGCTTCCGACAGCACCTATGTCATCCGTATCTCCGTTACCGATTCGATCAACGTCGATGGAGACGACATAGTCTACAACACCGTAGATTCAATCGTCACCATCAGATCCACTTCCCCCGCACCTCCTGTTCCCCCCACCCCTGGGAATAACAAGACCGTGACCCTGACCGTCGTCTACAACGACGGCGAGACTAAGAACATCGAGATGGACAGGGGTTCCCGCCTGACCGAGACCAAGCCTGTGTACAGATATTACAAGGACGAGGCGATGACCGAGACCTGGTCCCCTTTGACCAAAGTCAACCACGACACCGTCGTATACGCCGCCGTCGTGCAGTCCGGACCCGCAGGGCCCGGTGCCATCTGGTCCCTCGACTTCTCCACCGGCACCCTGACCATCTCAGGAACCGGTGCCACCGACGACTGGGCCGCGAAGACCACCCCCTGGTACACCTACAAGGGATATATCACCTCCCTGCAGGTGGACGAGGGCGTCACCTACCTCGGTGCGTACGCATGCTACAAGTACCCCTACCTGAACGATATCGTTCTCCCCGACTCCCTCGTCGGTACCGGGAAGTACTGTGTCGTGACCTCCGTGGCCGACCATGTCAAGGTCGGCTCCGGCCTGAGGGAGCTCGGTATGAGGGGACTGTTCGGAATGGAGTTCCACGAAGGCTCCGACATCATCGATGCCAAGGACTACAACCTCCGTGCGAGGGAGTTCTACGGTGCGGACGGAAAGGTGTACCTCGAGAGCATCTCCGGTGTCGCAGCCGACACCGTATGGACCATCGACTACTACACCAAGACCCTGACCGTATCCGGAAACGGATCCGCAGGGAACTGGGGAGCGACCACCGCCCCCTGGTACCTCTACAGGACCTACTTCGAGAACGTGGTCGTGGAGGACGGGGTCACCGAGATCGGGGACTTCTCCTTCTACTCCTACACCGGCATCGTTTCCGTCAAACTCGGAAAGGACGTCGCCAGGATCGGAACCAACGCCCTCAGGGGATGCAACTCCCTCCAGGAGATCGTGTTCGGAGAGGGACTGACCACCATCGGTTCCAATGCTCTGTTCGGATACACGTTCGTCAAGGACGGAAAGACCGTGAAGGCCACGGCCGTGAACCTTGCGGGACACACCTTCACCGGGCCCGGTGACAAGACCTTCGTCTGTTCCGATTAAACGGATTACACCGGGGAAACCCGGTAAACCCATTCATACCGACGATGTCGTATGGAACGGCATCGTCGGCAACCTTGTTCCGACCAAAGGTCAAGATACAAATATTATCCAAACCGTGACCGAGAAGGATGTGCTCTGCCTCTGGGATCGTTTTCGAATGGTTGGATGAATCCGATACGGAAGGACTCTCCGAGTTCTCCGAACCGTTGATAATGGACACGTAC
>JAKSHW010000310.1 GCA_024399195.1 archaeon
GTCCATCGGATAGCCCCGCTTGTTCTGTCGACGTATGCCGTAGGCGATATAACAATATGGTTTCAGACCGTCATCGGTGTCACGAAGAACAGGGCCGTGACCGCTGGGAGGTTTTTCCATGGTCGTCGTACTGGACCAGATCCCTCCGTCGAAGTCCCTGGTGAGAAGGGCATCAAGACCGGAGTAGGACCATATGCTTGTTTCACCAGACATGGTGAGGGTGAGCCTGTACCATTACATGAAGAACGTGAGGAAGCCTATTAAGGCGGTCGCCGCACCTATGTATGTAAGGGGGGATCGTTCCATGTCCGTCGTATATCTGTATGTCAAATGTTATACAGGATATGGTCAAGGCAGACATCAGACGAATCTGGACGACATCCCGTTGTGTCCATGATGTATATTGAGGATTGGTAGCAATACCAGGAAATAGAAATGTCTGAATTAGGAATCAGTTCGAGAGAGAACGATGACGGTACCACCCACTATACAGTGTATTCCACCGAGAACAACATCCGTTATTCCTGGGATCAGGATGACGATGGAAACCGTACCAACCGTCACATCACGGACCAGGACGACAACGAACATCTGAATCTTCCCGATTGTGCCGAAGAGGACGACGACGTCTGTGACGTCTGAAGGGATAGGGGCCGATGACCGTATCGGCCCTACTTTTCCTCCAATTTCATTTTCCGATCATTTTCGATCTTTTGTTTTTACTATCACAGGGGCTATCGGTCACCTTCTGTGAGGCCTTTGTCATTTCAAGACCGGACCTATGGGGGCCGTTCCACATATTCCGATTCATCGTTCAAGAAATAATGTCTCACGGATCGATACTTTATGGATCGGTACAGGCGTTACCTGGACGCGTCTTATACTTCAAAAAAGAAGAAGAGGGGACTCCCCTCTGTTTTGTCTGTCGGTGATCGATCAGATGTCGGCAGGGTTCGATGGGTTTTTCATTCCCTGTCGTTGTAGAATCCGTATTCGGATACGTCCACGAATCTCGAGATGAACGGATATTCTCTTCCATGGAACACCACGGTCTCGCCTGCGTCTTTGTCCAGATGCTGGAGCATAGCCACCGGCGCCAACCTACCGTCATCGTCATATCCCGCA
>JAKSHW010000311.1 GCA_024399195.1 archaeon
ATGGATTCCAACAGGGATACGCCCTCCATGAACCTCTGTGCTTTCAGCACGGAGGCCTCGTTTTCGGGCGTTATCTTCTGATGTGCCCGATCCTTGCTTTTCCTATAGAAACGACCCATCTGTTCATCGAGTTTCAGGCACTTTCCGAGATAGTATGTATAATCGTCGAGATGGTTTCCCAATGCCAGGTCGTCGCCGAACATATCGCGGATTCTGTCCCTGTTCGATTCCGTTTCGAAATTGTCCAGCACCTCCTCCTCGATATATTCCGAGTTACGGCGCATGTGCGCCTTGATACGTTGTACCGTCTGCCCCTTCAATTTCCCATAGCGCTCCCTCTGACGGCAGATATCACGTATCTCCTGGTCGACATCCTGGACAATGTATGAAACGGAAAGTTCGATCTCGCCCCGACGATACAGGCGAAGGAACTTCGCCAGTATCTCGGAATCGTGTTCATCGGTCTTCTTGTGGCTATCGGTGATCAGTTTCAGGTTCTTCGGATCGACAAGGATCGCATCGACACCCCTGGAAACAAGATAGTTGTGAAGATCGATGGAATAGGAACTGGTTTCCGCCATGTAGCAGAACTTCTTCCTGTTCATCTTCTTGATGATATCCTCCATTCCCGAAGGTTTTGCCGGAACCTCGAACTGTTCGGTCATCTTCCCTTTCGGATCCAATACGGTGACCGTAACGAAATCCTTATGTGCATCGCCTGCTACGTAATACTCGCGGCTCATGTTATCAGTTTCCAAATTCATGAACCGCACCCTGGTTTATTACGTCAGGGGGTCATTTTTGAATCATGGCTCTTTTGAGATGGTTGTGGTATCGGTTCATAGAATTTTAGACCACACTATACTAATACGTGCCAGGCATACCTCTTTTGAAGATTCACGGATATCGCACACCAGTCAGTGAGGTACACACTGTCAGAGTCCCCGCATCTGCGGGGGTGTTCCCTGATTGGTCAATGCCGCATCAAGGGTCTCCTGATTGTCCCCGCATCTGCGGGGGTGTTCCCGATCTTTCCACTTAAAAGCATCTCGATGGCGGATTGTCCCCGCATCTGCGGGGGTGTTCCTATCTCCACCGACGTCTTCCTCAGTTGGGA
>JAKSHW010000312.1 GCA_024399195.1 archaeon
CTCAGGTTCGACGCCCACTACACCTACATGCCTTCGGTCACTTCGATGTACATGTCCCCTGGAGACACCGATCAGACCTTCGACCTTCTAGGCGGAGGTATATACATCGAATGCAAGTATGACAGCGGTCTGGAAGCCCATATGTTTTCAGGAAACTTCCTCGTTTGGGATTGGGACGGACTTACCGTCGAAGACCTCAACGGTGCGTTCCTGTTGAAGGTATATCTCGATGCATACGAACCCGAAAGGACCGTCACGATGAAGATCGGAACGTTCACCGATGTCCATGGCAATGAAACCATTTTGCTGAAGTACAGTTCGAAGGGATATTATCAGGCGTTCTGCCATGCGGCGGATGTGAAAAAGGAATCGCACGGTGTCACCTACACGGTCGATTTCGACAATGCGTTCAGTATCTCCGACGGTGCGGAGGTGTACCGTATCGATGTCGACAGCCATGCCCCTAAAGGTGTTTTCGAGGACAGTGTGGATATAGACCTGAACTCGTTGAACCAGACCTCGGCCCTTGTGGGTTCTATTTTGAAAAAAGTCCACTTGGATAAGTTGCGTTTTCCGCTGATCAGTTTTACCCAGGTGACGAAGAACTATCTGAGCTATGACGGTGTGATCACAAGCTCTTCATACATCGGTGTAGGGGAGGGTTGGGTTTCCAACAATTACTTGAAAAAGGACTCTAACAATCCCCTGTTCGGAAAGGATGCCAACGTCACGTTGAGGAATGCCCAGTACCGCACACAGAGCTATGGTGCATTGAGCGTCGGTCTGACGCTCGGCGGGGTGTACACGAGCGTCAAATCTTTGGACGGTGACGGCAAATGGGTCGAGGACGATTCGTTCGGACAGGTCTTCATACGTCCCAGCATAGGTTTCAACGGGAAGATATATCTCGGTACATACGCGGTCGTGACCTTGTACGTGAACGTCTATGCAGGTATCTCCGGAACCGTCGTCCTCGGACTGAACCCTGTGCCTGGTAGCGGTTATAGCATAGAGTTAACCTTGGACCTGGGCCTCACCGGAAGCATAGTGGTGGCTTCTGTAACGTTCGGTGGGAGGGTTACCTTAGGATACGCCCACAATGTC
>JAKSHW010000313.1 GCA_024399195.1 archaeon
GAGACGTTGCCGAACAGTCCGGATATCTCGGGGTCGTAGCCCATGACGGTGAAGATGTCGTCGTTGTCCAGGAAAGGTCTCAGTACGAGGGTGTCGAAAACATCGAAACTGACGGTTTCGGCATCGATGATCAGCTGTTTTATGTCCTCGAATGTATGGTCGTATACCGTGCGGGGGTCTTCGAACAGACGGTCGCGGGGTGAATAGACCTCGTTGTACCCGGGCATCATCCCGTCGACCAGCTTTTCCAGCTCACGTTTTCTGGATGAGAATCCGTGGACGTTCTCGAGGGTGTTGCGGTACATGCGGGAATAGAGCTTCCTTATCTCGTCGAAGTCGTTCAGGATGCGGGGATCGTCCTCGTTATGGTCGAGATAGCTTTGGACATGGCCGAACACGGTGCATATGCTCCTGACGTTGGAGGCGTACCTGTCCTCGTCACGGCTGCCGGCGGTGATGGATGCGGAGTTGGTGCAGTAATGGTATCCTTCGTTGTGCACGTACCTGAAGCTTTCCGCCTTATGGAAGAGAACAGAGGAGAACATGAAGTCCTCCAGCATGCCTATCCTCTCGGTGACCTTACGGAACTCGGGGAGGCAGCGTTCCCACAGGGACCTGCGGTAGACCTTGTTCCAGATCGTGTGCCATACGAAGGATGTACCCTGCTGACCGAAGAAGGCCTTTTTGACATCGTCACCGGAGAGTCTTTCATTACCGAAGTTCGCCTCATGGAGGTTCTTGACGTCGCAAAGACCGTCCTTGTCGAACACCGTGTCCCCCGCGACGATGTCCAGATCATCGTCAACAGCTGCCTGGACGAGCGTCCTGTAGAAGTCGTCGGACACGAAATCGTCGCTGTCCAGGAAAGCCACGTACTCCCCATGGGAATGTTCGAGACCGGTAATCCTGGTCTGGAAGAGACCTCTGTTGGTGTCATGTTGGATGAAAACGATGCCTTCCCTGTCCAGAGGGAACGGTTCGGGGGAACGGTCGTCGACAAGGACTATCTCTATGTTGCGATAGGTCTGCGAACGTACGCTTTCTATAGTCCTTCCGACCGTGGCGGATGTATTGTAATAAGGTATAATGACGGACAGCAG
>JAKSHW010000314.1 GCA_024399195.1 archaeon
GATTTTCGAAAGGAAGATCGAAAAACTGATCGAAATGAACTTCGAGGACCCCGATGCACCCATTCTGTTGATCCAAGGTGCCAGACAAGTTGGTAAATCGTCCGTCATACGCAGACTCGCATCCACCCACTTCAAACACTTCGTCGAGATCAACATGGCTACGGATAAGGCCGGAAACCGTCTTTTCGCGGATATAGCCAACATAAAGGACATCTACTTCGCCATCCAGACTGTAGCCGGAACCTCTCTCGGCACATATGCGGACACGATTGTATTCCTCGACGAGATCCAGGAATACAGCCAACTGTTCACATCGCTGAAATTCCTCAGAGAGGACAGAAGATACAGGTTCATCGGCAGCGGTTCCCGACTCAGGACATCGCTTAGAAAAACATTGTCCATCCCCATCGGAAGCATCAGCATCGAAGAAATGCATCCCCTGGATTTCGAGGAGTTCCTGTGGGCGAAGGGGATGACCTCCGAATTCACAGGAGAGATCAAAGAAATGCTGAAGGCGAAGAGGTCTCTGCCTGAAGGGACGCATAAAAAACTGATGGACGACTTCAAAGACTACCTCATCGCCGGAGGGCTTCCCCACTGTGTGGACCTCTTCCTCTCTACAGGGGACATCGCAAAAGTGAGGGATGCACAGATGGAGGTCTATTCGATGTATGGGGACGATGCGACCGAATACGATAGAGAGAACAAAAAGTACACGAAACGTGTACTCGATCTCATTCCACCCAACATAGATATCAAGCGCAAAAGATCGTTTTCAAAGGATATCGAAGGAAAACAGGGGACCGAATTCGAACAATACTGGGATAGTTTCGATGACCTGATCGATTCCGGGGTGGCATCGATGGTCACCTGCTGCACCAATCCAAGGTTCAGGGTGTTCGGATCGACCAGATGTAACCTCCCGAGACTGTATCTGGCAGATGTGGGAATACTCACCGCCTTGCTGTACAGATACGATGTGAAACCGTTGCGCGAAGACCTACCATATGCAGGTCTGGGAAACGTGTACGACTGCGTCACGGCCATGCAGTTGAAATCCAATGATGGGGAACTCTTCTACTACAACAGGAAAAG
>JAKSHW010000315.1 GCA_024399195.1 archaeon
GTTCCTGCCCAATGTTCCCCTGATTTGAATCCATCTCCGACATAGTTCAGAATGCTCCATGGATTGAATATCTCGGCATTACCGAAACGATATCCGTCATACCATTCCCTTGCTTCAGAATACTTTTCCGGATGACCGTAGTATGAACAGAGGTCTTTCACTTCATCGGAGGTAAACCCGTATCTCTCATCGGACTTCTCGGTGAAGATGTTGTTTATCTTCAGATCGTTCAGACCTGAAAAGAAGGATTCTTTAGAAATCTGCAGTACACCGGTCACTACTGCAAAGGTTATGCATGGACTTCCTTTGAGGATGGAAGAATAGAAATTACGGAGAAACTCCATGATAGAACCGTAACTGTCCTTTCCAAAGGCGTTGTTTATCGCATTGTCATACTCGTCGATCAGAACAATGGGGCTGATGCCATGGTACTGTTCCAACATCTCACATAGAGCGGCTATGGATCTGGAAAGCTGGGTCCTGTTGAAATCCCTGACAGAACCACTGAGATAACCTGAACGTAATTCCTCGTTCAGATCGGCGTATCCTTTCAGATACTGGAAACGTCCGTATATCATGGCGATAGTCTCTTTCAGATCGTCCAAAAACACCTCGAAAGAGGAGGTCGTCAGATCCTTCATACTTATACGGACGACAGGATAAGAATTCATGTGGGCAAGACATCCGTCGTCCTCCAAAACCCGGAGACCTTCGAACCAGGTGTTTCCTTTATGATCGGAGTTGAAGAACGAATCGATCATCGACAGGTTCAACGATTTTCCAAAACGTCTGGGTCTTGTGAAAAGATACACGTGGGAACGTTCACGGAGGATGTCGGATATCAGTTCCGACTTATCTACGTAATAATACCCCCCTTCACGCAGTTCCCTGAAATCGTCCACCCCGATAGGTAACGGCCTGTAGACTCCCTCCTCACCCATATCGTTACGATTGTCGTTGCGGATATAAAGCTGACCTGTACATGTAGACCGCTCCTGGTAAAACAAGATCGACCCCTTACCGTGTACAATAACCCCTAATCAATCCAGTTTCGTATTCTGGGACATTCGCGTACCACATGTTTTAAACCG
>JAKSHW010000316.1 GCA_024399195.1 archaeon
AACCGTACTACGGTCCCGATGGGACAGGTCCTTCGGGAAGGTTCGACAAATCGCACCTGTTCTCTGAACAGAGAACCACATCCAAAGAACTGGCACATTGTTTTACCGCCCTTTCGGACGAGAACCGTGTACTGTTATTGGAACATCTTCTCAAAGGTCAGACCACTGTCTCGGACCTGGCAGCGTCCGTGGGGCTTTCAGTCAACAAGACCTCGTACCACCTGAACATATTGAAAGATGTGGGCCTGGTGGGTTCCAAAAAGGACGGGCGTACGGTCAGATATTCGGTATCCGACGAAGGGGCTGTGGAATACCTTCTACATACGGTATCGGGCCTTTTCAAGAGACGGTAATATTCCGAAATCCATCGGAATGTTTTCCATAAAATCGGTAACCGTTATATAAGGACGGTCCGTCGAACCGTTGGAGATATATTCCATATCACTTGGAGGGACCGCCATGGCAGAGAAGGAGAAGACGAAGGAACTCGAGCGTATGCTCAGTAACCCGCGTTCCGCCATCCTATCCATGACGGCTCCATTGTTCGTCGCGTTCATAATCGCGAACCTACAACTTTTCATAGACTCGTATTGGTGCACAGGATTGGGATCCTCCGCCATGGCCGCTATCACCGTCTCAGGGCCCGTATATTGGGTCGTGACCGATGTAGGGGCAGGATTGGGTGTCGGAGTCTCCACAGCCGTTGCAAGGGCGTTGGGAGCGGAAAACAAGGCCCGTGCGGACAGTCTCGCATCCCAGATGATCGTGTTCACGGTGATACTGTCCGTCCTGACCTCGGTAATCATGTTCCTCGCAGCAGGTCCTCTGTTGCATTACATGAGCGATTCCCCCGACATAGGGCTCTGCATGGAGTACGTCATGCCGAACCTGATATTCTCGTTCCCCCTGATCCTCAACGGAATCCTGATCGCCACCCTCAGGGCCGAAGGGGCGGCGAAAAGGTCTATGACCGTATCGCTTGCAGCGTCCGTCATAAACCTGGCGTTGGACCCCGTGTTCATCTACGGTTTCGGGTGGGGTATCGGCGGTGCCGCCCTCGCCACCTGCGTATCGTACACCGTCACCACCT
>JAKSHW010000317.1 GCA_024399195.1 archaeon
TCAGAGCCTTGTCGCCTGCGAAGGCGTACTTGTAGACGGTGTTCACGGAGTCGGGCAGGTAGATCTCAGAGACTACAGGGTAGTTCCTGAAGGAGTACTGTGCAACAGTGTTGATTCCCTCTTCGATCACGATCGTTTCCACGACAGGTCTGTATGCGTACCAGGAGTACTTGCTGACGTTTGCCTTGGAAGCCATGTCGACGTCTCCGTCGATGGGGGTAAGGGTCAGGGTCTTGGTGTCCCAGTCGAACTCCCAGTGGATTCCGTCCGCATCGTCGCAGGTGTCCACGAGGGCGAGTCCGTACTCGTTCCTCTCGAAGACCCTACCGCCCATGTTGATGGAGCTGACAGGTACCTCGCTTCCGTCGGTGAGGACGAAGTTCAGTCCGGTGAAGGCGGGACCGTAGATGGTGGTCTGTCCCTCACCGAAGGAGATGTAGTCGACGGAGGTGTCGTTGCTGAATGCACGCATCTGGATGTACTTCACAGAGTCGGACAGCTCGACGGTCTTGGCGGTGTAGAGGTTCATGAAGAGCCTCTCACCGAGATCGGTGATTCCATCGCCTACGACGATGTGAAGGACCTTGTCCTCGAAGTAGCGCCATGCCTGGTCATCGGTGGATTCGAAGTTCCAGGTCGCACCGGTTCCGGTGACGCTCATGGTCCAGGTCTCGGGATCGACGGTCCAGATCGCCTTCTTTCCAACGGGTCCGGTGGTCTCGATGGCGTAGAGGTGCAGGTCCTCGGTCACAGGGGTGGATGCATCCCACTCGATGGTGTGCTCGGGGTCGAGGAAGTACTTGTAGACGGGCTTAGGCTCGTTCATGAGACGTCCGTGCTTCACAGAGAGCTGTTCGGGCTCGCTGACGTTGTACTCGATGTACACATCGTGCCTGAGGAGGTGGAGGTATCCGTCTCCCTCGCCGACGAATATCTCGCCGACGAAGTTCTTGGCGGCCTGCTTGAGCACGGTGGTTCCATCGAGGAAGGTGACCTCGTCGAAGGCCACGGTGCTGCAGGTCTTGAGTCCATCTCCGAACTCGACGTAGGTCAGGGTCTTGTCGCCTGCGAAGGCGTACTTGGAGA
>JAKSHW010000318.1 GCA_024399195.1 archaeon
AGGAACCGATAAGAAATAACTTATAATTTTCTTTTAGGCCCTATAGTGTAGTTCCAATCACCACGCCATTCGTCCGGTACCAGGTTTATCTTCTCGAATTCCTCGTCTGTAACAACGATTCCGCGCTCATAGTCCCATTTATCCAACAGGCATTTTATCTTCAGCCCCTTGGAATTGGTGGTGCTGCCTATCAGGTTGACCACGGTCTCGTAGTCCTCCAGCGGCTGTCCTTTCCAGTTACGGCTGATGAACGAGAACATCCTGTGCTCGATCTTGTTCCATTTCGAGGTTCCCGCGGGGAAGTGACTGACGTGGAACGTCAGTCCCGTGAAGTCCGCCAGCTCCTGCAGTTTCAGTTTCCACAGCCTCACCCTGTATCCGTTGCTTCCGCCGCTGTCACAGGTGATCAGGACCTCCTTCGCCCCGGGATAGCGTTTGGAACCCATGAGATGCCACCAGACGCTGATGCTCTCTACGGCGAACTCCGCCGTGTCCGCGGCGATCCCCACGTTCACGAACCCCTCCTCGGAGGCGATGTCGAACACGCCGTAAGGTACGGCGTGTTTCGAACAGAAGTCATGGTCGTTGACCAACCGTGGTTCTCCCTTGGGACGGTATTCCGCACCTTGGTTCTTGAAATTGCCGATATTCTCCTTTTTCTTGGCATCGACCGAGATAACAGGCAGTCCACGATTCATGAACTCCGTGACCTTGGAGTTTATGTTCTCGAACTGATCGTTACGGTCAGGATCGGGTTTACCGTTCTCGGTATACTTCCTGTTCTGTTGCAGACTGTACCCCATCTCCGTCAGTATCTTCCCGACGGTCGTATTGCTTACCTCGAACCCTTTCTCCTTCAGGGCATTGGAAAGGGTACGGGTGCTTTTCACGGTCCATTTCAACGGGTTCTCGGGATTCCCGACCGTGTTTCCGTCGAGGAGCGATTCAAGGGCGATGATGACACCGGGATTCTTTTCGATGAAGCTTTTCCTTCCACCGCCTTCGGCACGTATCCTCTTCTTTGAGGTCGCCGCAGGTGCGGCGACAACATCATCACC
>JAKSHW010000319.1 GCA_024399195.1 archaeon
CCTGGGACCGTAACGACATCTACATCATGCCCGTCCTGGACTTCGTCGACAGGGGAAGGTCGGAACGTGTCCATATCTACGAGGATTTCGTGAGGAACATGCTCGAGCACAGACAGAGCTGGTCCTCCGGCGACGCCAACGTAGGCATGGCCGTACCGTGGACGTACCCCCGTGGCAGGATGGACCGTCTGTTCGACCTGTACCGCGACGAGGGACCGACCTTCGTGGCGGTGGACCTGGACAACGGACGCCTCGACCGGCCCGGCGACGTGGTCGGACCCGTATTGGAACATTTCATAGGGAACGGGGAGGAGAGGTTCTTCATGTACGGGTTCGATGCGAGACCTTACGGACGTGGGGTCGTAGCCTCCCCTGCATGGGACGTCTATCTCGCACACGCGTCGTTCAACGCCTTCGGCCCCATGAGCCCCAAACCGCACGAGTCCATCATAGGCGGGGACTGGAAAGGTGTCGGCAGGATATTCGATCCTACCGATCTGACCTATTGGGAACCGGACGAGGGGCACAGGGACCAGTTCACCGGGTGGACCTCCGAGGTATATGGGGATACTTTCGAATGGGAGTACGATATGAAGGCTATAGGTTTGTACCACTACCTGAGGAGGTACAACTTCGCCATGCTGAACGGTGTCCTGGGGAGGTTGTCCGAAGCCATCGACGAGGGCGATCCCACATACATTAGGCATATACGCGACCATATGCCGTCCGTCATGAAGGGCAGGGGTGTGACTGAAAGGTCAGTCAGACCACATCTGTGATGTCAATTCGGATTTTACGGGATATGGTCGGATCTCGGACCGCCTGCATACCGGGGTCCTGGGCGGTTCCGTCCGTGACGGCCGTCCGATGCGGTGGCGGTCACCGTTGCAGGGGTCGGGATACCCGGCCATCCGTCTCCCTTTTCCACGGCGGGACCGTCCCTGCGATGCTCCGATTGGACGGACACATCCAGGATTTATCGTCTCTCCGAAAAATCTTTAATCTTGAAATGGACGATGGCCATCTCAACCTCGCCTCACGGCTCGGTGGTGCGTC
>JAKSHW010000032.1 GCA_024399195.1 archaeon
ATGATCCGGACGGTCCCTCAAATCGACCGTCCGGTAAACCCTTTACTTTTCTATTGTTTTTGACTCAGGGTATTTATCCAGACAGAGGATTCACCTACCGATAAGGTGCTCCATGGTGATTCCGGAAGATATCAGAAAGGTCGAAAGACCTGTCAACACCGTCGTAATCGATAGTGGAAAGGACAGTCCCCACCGTTACGCAGTCCGTGAACGTGCCGGATCGAAATACGTTCCTGGTCACAACAACCAACCTGTCAACGGGAAGGTGATAGGGCACATCATAGACGGAAAATTCGTTCCAAAGAGCGAAAACCCCGAAAACCCCATCGAACACCGTTCATACGGTGCGATAGCCCTTGCACGTTCCGTTTCCGAAGACATCTGTTCCGACCTTCAGAAGAAGTTCCCTGAAAAGGCTTCGTACATCATGGCGATATCTTTGTTAAGGGCCACACTCCCGGAAATAACGGACAACAGGATACAGACAGAATACGACGATACGGCCGTCGGCGTTTTCCTTCCCGACCTATCCTTTTCGGAAAATAAGATACAGGTCCACCTGAAGGAGCTGGAATCGAAGAAGAACGATATCTTCGATTACTACAGAATCCGTTCGGCATCGACGGAATCAAAGAATCTTGCAATAGCTGGAACCACCGTTACATGGAACCAAGGCATCATGGGGTACCGTGCCGTCAGTGACACTCCTTTCGAAACAACGGTGATCTATGCCTATGATATTGAAACAGGTGACATCCTGTTCCTGAACACCTATCCTCACAGGGAAATAAGTCCGACCCTGTTCCTGAATTTCGTACTGAACAACACCGTACGTTCAGGAACGATCCTGTTAAACGATGTCCCGGTTTCCGAGGAATTGGGAGAGGAACTTGAAAGATATCCCAATCTCCATTACATTGCAAAAGAAGACGGTTCCACATCCGATGACGATGATACAAGATTCTACTATACAGATAGATCAGACGATCGGACAAGGTTCGTATCCGATGTCATACAAAACGATCTTGAGAAAATAATGGAAAAAAGGTCTGTCCTGGATCGGATCATCAGGTCATACCTATGCAATGGAGGGGGAGCCTGCAATAACGATCTCATAAACACGGTAGTTACAGGCATTGCATACAGGATGTTCAAAAGAATGTGTGATTCAGGACTTTTGAAGGATTATACGTTCGGACAGGTACTGAGAGACCTCCAGAACGTTACAAGGGCCGTAAACGGCATTCTAGAAACGCCTACAAGACACGATAACCTATGGGCCGATACATCCAATAGGCTATTGGACATGATGGAGTCCCTGGGACTTTGCAGTCCGGAACCGACGATTCCCGAAAAAAGAGGAAGAGGCAGACCTAGAAAGGCAGGAAAACCTGAGTAGAAAGACATATGCCCGTTTTCGATAACAATGGAAAAAAGGGAATGAAAAATGTTTCTTCAAGGCCATTGACGGAATGGACTTATTGCTGACCTACGGCCCCATCGGCATTGACGACAGAACCGTCCGTGGCATCGAACCGATTTCCGTCAAGAGTGATTTTATGATTGGCCACATCTTCACGGACATAACGCCTGACAGACTCTATGATCCTGTTCAGAGCCGCAATGACGGATCCATCGAGAATCTCAAGAATCTCATTCAGAGGAAGGGACATATCCACCATTCTGTTTTCGATGATACGGTTGGATTCCAACCTCACAACGTTCTTACAGACCCCACGGAGAGTTCTCACACCCTCGGAAGCCCTCTGGTACCTGTCAGCACTTTCAAAGAAGAAGGGCATCATGGCAATCGCCCCTACGTTGATCCCGATACGGTTGCAGAGTTCTGCGATTACCGGAGTGGAACCACTACCGGTTCCTCCACCCATACCGGATACTATGAAAATGTACTTGTACCTGGAAAGAACAGCGAGGATATCATCTTCATGTGCTCTTGCACATTTCTTTCCGAGAACGATATCGCCGAAAGTGCCTTTGCCACCGACCTCCTTGCAAATGAAAATGCGGTAATCGGCGGAAGTGCGCTCCAAAGACTCTTTGTCGGTGTTAATGGCTATAATGCCTGCGTTGCAACCTGCATCGTACATCTTAGATACGATCTTACAGCCTGCTCCGCCGATTCCCACGATGGCAACACGGAGATCACCATCTACAGGGGCAACATTGCGGTCAATTAATGCCATCGGATCGACACCGATGATTGAATCGTTGGAAATTGCGTGCATCCCATCCCTCTAGCGAATTAAAATGTTTAGCCGTAGAGCCCAGGGCCATCCCTAGCCCTGGTCCCATCCCTACTGACTGGCTGACTGTTTCAAAGCATCCTGGACGCGCGCTGGGCATCAGTGAATGCCCGTTCCTTCGAAGCTCTGATCGCCTCTTCAGGAATCAGGTCACTGAGGACCAGCTGGCGTACATAGGACTCAGCATCGAAGACCACACCTTCACGGCGCAGGTTTTCCATGGCCTGAAGGACAATGGGCGTGAAACGTACGAATACGCCATCGCCGTCACCGTTGTTCGGCTCTTTCTCGCTGATGAACGCCTTGATAGCTTCTCTGATGACATCACTGCGGTTATCGATATCGTGATCCGCAATGAAGTCCTCAAGGAGCTGATTCTCTGCGGGAGACAGCCTAACAGTGATTTTGACACCTTCGTCGGTCATACCCTTACCATCCATGCTGATGGTCTATGACTATTTAAATTGTCCGACACATGTCTTACATTGTAAGACAGCGTTCTTTTTGCTTCAAACGGTCAACTAAGACCTACAAAGCCTATATCCTTTATAAATATGTCCTTTTGATGCCTATAATTGAAATAATATAGTACATTTTGTACTATATTAAATTATTAATGTATGACAATGAACCCAACTGAAAAACCGTCATCTGACATCGATTCAACAGATGCTCTTCCGACCACGTCCCACCTCCCCTTTGGCTTATGTTTATCTATTCCGTCGTATTGGTGCGTGTATTACAGCAGTGGATACCATGGCACGCGATTACGCAGAAATGGAAGCAAAATGGCAAAAGGCCTGGGCCGACAACAGGCTCAACGAGGCCGAGAGGGACGATGGGAAACCCAAGTTCATGATCATCTTCGCATACCCCGGAATCACCGGTTTCCTCCACGTGGGACACCTCCGCGGTTACACCTATGCGGACGCCCTCGGCAGATACAAACGCATGACCGGATACAACGTCATGTTCCCCGTCGGAACCCACGGTACCGGTAACGGATGCATCAGCCTCGCCAACAAGATTGCCAGGAAGGATGAGAAGACCGTGGACTACCTTGTCCGTAACGGTTGCCCCGAATCCATGCTCGAGGAGCTCGGAGAGCCTATGAAGGTCGTGGAGTACTTCAACGAGGTCTACCAGAACGACTATTGGAGGAGGTTCGGATTCCTCGCCGATTTCAGAAGGTTCACCTGCACCCTGTATCCCGACTATGCCAAGTTCATCGAGTGGCAGTTCACCAAGCTCAAGGAGAAGGACCTCCTCATCCAGAAGCCCTACTACGCCCCTGCGTGCCCCTCCTGCGGACCCGTCGCGGTGGACCCCTCCGAGACCGACCTCTCCAAAGGAGGTCTCGCCGAGACCCAGGAGTACACCCTCCTGAAGTTCTGGTGCGAATCCAAACAGTTCTTCCTCGTGGCCGCCACCCTCAGGCCCGAGACCGTCTACGGACAGGTCTGCTTCTGGGCCAGGCCCGACATGGACTACGCCATCGTGTCCGTCAACGGAGAGAAATGGGTCGTCGCACCCGAGGCCGCCGAGAAGCTCAAGCTCCAGTTCGACGGCGTCGAGGACGCCGGCACAATCCCCGGAAAGGATCTCATCGGACTGATGTGCAGGGCCCCCATGCTCCACAAGGAGATCCCCGTGTTCCCCGCCGACTTCGTCGACCCCGCCATCGGAACCGGACTCGTCACCTCCGTGCCTTCCGACGCACCCGCCGACTGGGACAGCCTCGAGAAGGCCAAGGCCAACCCCGACCTCGTGGACGTGTACGGCATCTCCCAGGACGTCATCGACGCGGTGCAGCCCATCTCTATCATTTCCATCAAAGGCTACGGCGACTTCCCCGCCAAGGACATCATGGACAGGATGAAGATCGCCGACATGAAGGACCCTGCGAAGGTCAAGGAGGCCATGGAAGAGGCCAAGAAGACCGTCTACAAGGACGGATACCACATGGGCCGTATGAAGGACGTCTGCGGCGATTTCGCAGGCCTCAGCGTCAACGAGGCCAAAGACAAGATGAGGCAGGCCATGGTCGATTCCGGCGAAGCCGTCATCTTCAGGGACCTCAACATGGAGGTCGTCTGCAGGTGCGGAAAGACCGTCCACATCAGGAGGATCGACGACCAGTGGTTCATCAAATACGGTGACGAACAGCTCACCGCCGATACTAAAAAGCACGCGAGGGACATGTTCCTCCAGCCTCCCGAGTTCTACGACAACGTACAGGGAACCCTTGACTGGTACAGGGAGAGGGCATGTGTAAGGCTCGGAAAATGGCTCGGTACCAAGTTCCCCTTCGACGACAAATGGACCATCGAGGCGATCTCCGACTCCACCCTCTACCCCATCTACTACACCATCTCGCTCTACGCCAACACCAAGCAGATCGAGGCCGACCAGATGAAGCCCGAGTTCTTCGACTACGTCATCCTCGAGGAAGGAAACGTGGACGAGGTCTCCGCATCCACCGGAATCCCCGCAGAGCTCCTCGATAAGATCAAAGCGGACGTCCACTACTGGTACCCCCTCGACATCAACCTCGGTGGAAAAGAGCACATGACCGTCCACTTCCCGGTGTTCCTGATGAACCACAGGGCCATCCTTCCCGACGACATGCAACCCAAGGGAATCCTCGTCAACTGGTACGTCACCGGAAAGAACAAGGACAAGATCTCCAAGTCCAAAGGAGGTGCACAACCCATCCCCGGAGCCGTCGCCGACTACGGTGCGGACGCAATGAGGCTCTACTACGCCAACGTCGCATCAATGTTCGTCGACGTCGAATGGGACGAGGACCTCGTGTTCAACTACAAGCAGAGGCTCGAGAGGATCGTGTCCACCGTGGAAGAGCTCATCGCATCCGAGGAGGACGCCCCTGCAGGCTCCATCGACATGTGGCTTCTCTCCAGGTTCAACACCCATCTCGACGAGATCAGGTCCTCCATGGAGAAATACGACCTCAGGCAGATGACCCTTACCGTCTACTTCGACATGGCCGCCGACATGAGGTGGTACGAGCGCCGTGGAGGAAAGAACAAGGCTACCATCATGAAAGCTCTCAGGATCTGGATCAACAGCATGATGCCCGTCACCCCCCACATCGCGGAAGAACTGTGGGCCATGGCAGGCTTCGAGGGACTCGTCGCCTCCGCACAGCTCCCTGAGTGCGATCCCGCAGCGGTCTCCGCCGTCGCAGAGTACGGTGAGAACTACCTGCAGAGCGTCATCTCCGATGTCAACGAGATCAGGAAGATGGTCGACGGAGACGTCACTAAGACCGTCCTCTACACCGCACCCGGATGGAAGAACGCCATCTACAAGGATGCGGTCGCCATGGCCGAGGAAGGAACCCTGGGAATCCCCGAGCTCACCAAGAAGTGCATGGCAGACCCCGAGCTTAAGAAGAACGGCAAAGCCGTATCCGACTTCGCCAAGAAGACCGCCATCGACCTCAAGAGGACCAATCTCGCCACCGCGAAAGCCCTTGCCGAGATGGATGAGAAGGCGTTCCTCGTATCCGCGAAAGACTTCATTTCCGCAGAGACCGGAATCACCGTAGATGTAGCCGGTGCAGACGACGAGAACCTCTACGACCCTGCCAACAAAGCACGTGTCGCGACTCCTGGAAGACCTGCGATCTACCTCGAATAAACCCTTTCCAACCATGGGCCTAACGGCCTGTGGTTCCTATTTTTGACGAAAATCATCATTTTCAAATGTCAAATGATTTTTTCTAAGAAAACAAGATATTAAAATCAATTAATTTTAATTAAAATCTTATATAAAACGATAAGCGGTTTCTAAGCATGGGAATATGGGAGATTCACCGACCCCATGCAGGGAACAGCTTCTGTTCAATCCCCGCCTGCATGAGACACCTTCCGACGATGAAGTCCACGATCTCGGAAACGGTCTGAGGCTTGGGGTAGAACCCGGGATTGGCATCCATTATGACGACTCCCAACCTTGCAAGTTTCAGTTCGTTCTCTAACATGATGGCACTTTTAGGGGTCTCACGTACCACGAGGACGATCTTGCGTTGTTCCTTCAACGCACATGCGAAGGTCCTAGAAATAAGGGTATCCGCAATACCGCATGCGAATTTGGCTACAGACGATGCGGTACAGGGCACGACGAAAAGACTGTCGTAATAGAAGGAGCCCGAGGCGATAGCGGCGAACATATCGTCATCGTTGTAGACGACATCCGCCATCGCCTCGACCTCTTCGACCGAATAAGTGGTTTCGGCAGGGATGATCTCCCTTGCGGTCTTGGACATGACCAGGATCTTCTCACCGGGCAACATCTGCAGAAGCCTTATACCGTACAGGGCACCGGAGGCCCCGGTCATGGCCACGACCGTCTTCATTTCCATCACTTGAGCCTTACGGTCTCGAGGTTCTGAGGGGCAACGGTCTGGATGTTGTACTTCTTGTAGATGGAAGATGCGAGATCGGAACATTTCCTGTCCTCACCGTGACCGATGATGATCCTGTCAGGCTTGGGTTCCATCGTGCTGATGTACTTCATCATCTGCTTCCTGTCGGAGTGTCCGGAGAATCCGTCGATGGTCTCACGGTTCATCCTGACCTGCAGGGTAATCTGCTTTCCTTCGAAGGGAAGGGTGATCTCGGTACGTCCTTTCTGGATGGTCCTACCGAGACTGTTCTCGCTCTGGTATCCGACAAAGAGCAACCAGTTATTGGGGTCGTCGGCCCACTCGCGGAAGTACTCGAGGACAGGTCCTCCCGCCATCATACCGCCGGTGGCGAGAACGATGCAGGGGTCGGGGGAATGGCAGATCTTCTCCCTCATGGTGGCGGTGGTCACCCTGTGGAAAATAGGAGACAGGAAGGGGTTCTCCCCTTTCTGGAAGATCTGGGTCCTGAGCTGGCTGTTGAGGTATTCAGGATAGGCCGTGTGGATGGCGGTGGCCTCCCAGATCATACCGTCGAGATAGACGGGGATGTTGGGGATCGCCTCGGTGCGCACAAGCTCCTCGATGACGAGCATGACCTCCTGGGAACGTCCTACAGCGAAAACGGGGATGAGGATCTTACCGCCGTGCTCGCAACCTCTCTTGATGAACTCGGCAAGCTGGTCGGAGGCATCCCTCCTAGAAGGCTGGAAATCGTTGTGACCTCCATAGGTAGACTCAATGACGAGGGTCTCCACACGGGGGAACTTGTTGACCGCGGGGTTGAAGAGCCAGGTCTTCTCGTATTTGGTATCTCCGGTGAACACGACGTTGTGGAGCCCGTCGCCTATATGGAAGTGGGCGATGGCGGATCCGAGGATGTGACCTGCATTGTGGAAGGTCAGACGTACATCGGGTGCGATATCGGTGGTCTCGTTGTATTTGAGGGGGATGATGTGGAGGACCTCGTTACGGATGTCGTCTCCGGAATAGTACACCCTCTTGCACTCACCGTGTCCGAGCTTGATGTTGTCGAGCTGGAGAAGGGCCATGAGGTCCCTGGTGGGGAAGGTACAGTAGACTGGTCCGTCGTATCCGTACTTGAAAAGTGCGGGAAGGGTACCGCAGTGGTCCAAGTGGGCGTGGGTGATGACGACCGCATCGATACTGGAAAGGGGATTGGCCTCAGGTACTGCGAAATAGGGGGTCGCATCGGAACCGGGGTCGAGACCGCAGTCGATGAGGATCCTGCTGTTACGTGTCGTAAGAAGGGAAGCCGACCTTCCGACCTGTCTGAATCCTCCGAGAGTGGTGACCCTCACCCACTGTTCTCCGTCCACGATGGGACGTACAAGGTTGCGGGCGACGTTCTTGAGCATCTTGGCCCTGACACCGGCGTTCTCACGCTGATATCCCCTGACCTCTGAAAGGGTCTTGGAGGGTATGGGGGGAGTGCGGATGACCTTGACGTTCCAACCGGATTCCTTCTTCAATGCATTGAGGATCTCTCCTTCGTTACCGGTAATGGCACTGGGGTTCACGGCCTCTACGATGGCCTCTCCCGTGTCCTCGTTGAAGTATATATCGAAAAGTTCGGCTGATTCGGGGATAAGGGCACGGATCTTGGCTTCGACCTCGTCCTCGTTCTCGAGAGTGGAGGGGTCGGGACGAATGTCCACTCTTCTCCTGATCGTCTGCGCCAACTGACGGGGAAGTGCAACGTTCTCGGAGAACTGGTCATAGTTCCTTACATAGATGACGACGAGGGATGCCTCGAACTCGATGCTGGATATATCCATCTCGGACGGAACCAATCCTCTGACCTGTTCCCGTAGACTATCGAACAATCTGTCTGGATTCATACTATCGGCTTCTTTAGGGTTGAAAAAGGGAAGGGGTTTGCAGAATGTGTTTCTTCATTTAATTGGGATATTTGAACCCGAGCTCCTCGCAGCGGACCTTGATCGCTTCCTGGTCGATCCACTCGTATCCGTTGGGACCGATGAAGAGGATGAGCATTCCGTCACCGGAATAGTTGTCCCTGCGCCTAGCGGCGTTGAGTGCGGAAATCGCAACATCGATGGCCTGCTCTTTGGACATTTCAGGCTTGTAAAGGGTCTCGAGGGCACCGTAGGCGGTGATGGATCCGGAACCGGATGCGGAGTAGTTGTCTTCGATGACTCCTCCGGCCCCATCGACGCTGAAGACGTGTCCACCGGTCTTGTCGTACCCTGCGAGCAGGGGACCGAGGTAGAATCCCTGGCGGATGATGCTTCCCATCAGGGTCGCTGCGGTCTCAACAGACATAGGTGCGCCTTTCTGCATGGTGTAGATGGCGATCTGACTCTTCATGTACCTGACCATAAGCTGTGCATCGCCCACAAGTCCGGAGATGGTCATCCCAAGGTTGTCTGCGATGGGGTAGACTTTCTGAACATGGCTGTTGGCAATAAGATTGCCCATAGTGGCCCTCTGGTCGGTGGCGAGGACGACTCCGTCTTTGATCTTCATTCCAAGGGTTGTCGTACCCGTTTTTACAGCGTTACCGGATTCAGCAATATATGCGCTCATGTCTGATACCTTCGTTCAGTAATGACCGAAAAGAACTATCGGAAAAATCCGACGTTACTGTCCGTATATCAATCCTTATTTAAAAAAGGTTCGCTGTCCGAACCTTCCGGTCGGGCTCAACTCCCTTCCCAGAGTACAACGGAACCGGTTTCCAAAGACGGTCTGACGTCGATCAGTCTCTGGTTGGAACTGCCCCTGAACCGAAGCGTAAGGTTACGGAGGTCTTCTTTGAACTCCCCGTCCACGAGGACGTCGATCGTCGCCAACATCCTGTCGGTGAACGCACAACGGGCCCTGCTGTCGGAGACCAGCTCCTCCCAGGTATATCCGCTGTAACACCAGATATTTTTGCCTGGAAGTCTCCCACGCACCTTCTCCAGGAAAGGCGCGAGGACCTCCTGGTTCGAAGGTTCGAAGGGTTCGCCGCCCAGAACGGTGAGACCGGCGATATACGGACGGGACAGGAGGTCGATGATACGTTCCTCCGTGTCCTCGCAGAAGGGTTCCCCATATGAGAAATCCCAGGTCTCAGGCTGGAAACACCCTTTGCAGCAGTGTGTACAGCCCGAGACGAAAAGCGACACCCTGACCCCAGGGCCGTCGGCTATGTCTATATCCTTGACGGCCCCGAAATACATCAAAGGTGCAGGCTCCTTTCCTTGATCTCCTGGGTCCTACCCTGGTTCCAGTACTGTGTACCGATGTAACCGCAGGTACGCCTGGCGACGTTCATGGTACTCTGGTCGGTGTTTCCGCAGTTGGGACACCTCCAGATGAGCTTTCCGTCGTCCTCGACGATCTGGATCTCACCGTCGAACGAACATTTCTGACAGTAGTCGCTCTTGGTGTTGAGCTCGGCGTACATGATGTTGTCGTAGATGTACTTCATGACCTCGAGGACCGCAGGGATGTTGTTCTGCATGTTGGGCACCTCGACGTAGCTGATCGCCCCCCCGGGGGAGAGGACCTGGAACTTGGACTCCAACGCTAGCTTCTCGAAAGCGTTGATGTTCTCGGTCACATGCACGTGGTAGGAGTTGGTGATGTAGTTCTTGTCGGTGACGCCGTCGATCTTGCCGAAGCGTTTCTGAAGGGACTTGGCAAACTTGTAGGTGGTGGATTCGAGAGGGGTTCCGTAAAGGGAGTAATGGATGTTCTCGGCCTCCCTCCACTTGGCACAGGCATCATTGAGCTTCTGCATGATCTCGAGTCCGAGCTCGGTACCCTCGGGTTCGGTGAGCTTCTTGTGGACCAGTTCGTAGACGCATTCCCAGAGTCCGGCGTATCCGAGGGACAAGGTAGAGTATCCGCCGTACATCAGGTCGTTGATAGGCTGTCCTTTCCCAAGCCTTGCGAGGGCACCGTGCTGCCAAAGGATGGGGGCTGCATCGGAGAGGGTGCCCAGGAGACGTTCGTGACGGCACCTGAGGGCCTTGTGGCAAAGCTCGAGACGCTCGTCGAAGATCGCCCAGAACCTGTCCAGGCTTCCCTCCTTGGACTCCATCGCGGAACAGGCGACATCGACCAGGTTGATAGTGACCACACCCTGGTTCCAACGTCCGTAGTACTTGGGTCTACCCTCTTTGTCGAGGTAGGGGGTGAGGAAACTCCTGCAACCCATGCAAGGGTAGACGTTACCATTTCCTTTGGCGTCGATCTTGAGCTCGAGCATCTTCTTCTCGGAGATGTAGTCGGGGACCAACCTCTTGGCGGTACACTTCGCGGCGAGCTCGGTAAGGTACCAATACTCGGAACCCTCGCGGATGTTCTGCTCCTCTAGGACATAGATGAGCTTGGGGAACGCAGGGGTGATGAACACTCCAGCCTCGTTCTTGACACCGACGATCCTCTGCTTGAGGGCCTCCTCGATGATTATCGCGAGGTCCTTCTTCTCCCTCTCGTTACGGGCCTCGTTGAGATACATGAAAACGGTGATGAACGGGGCCTGTCCGTTGGTGGTCATCAGGGTGACGACCTGATACTGTATGGTCTGCACACCGCACCTGATCTCCTCCCTCACCCTGGTCTCGATGATCTTCTCCATCTGGGCCTCGGTGTACTCGATTCCGGCCTCGACCATCTCGTTCATCAGGTGTTTCCTGATCTTGGTCCTGGAGACCTCCACGAAGGGTGCGAGGTGGGTAAGAGAGATGGACTGTCCGCCGTACTGGTTGGACGCCACCTGTGCGATGATCTGGGTGGCGATGTTGCAGGCGGTCGCGAAGGAATGGGGACGGTCGATCATGGTCCCTGAGATGACGGTTCCGTTCTGAAGCATGTCCTCGAGGTTCACGAGACAGCAGTTACCCATATGCTGACTGAAGTAGTCAAGGTCATGCATATGGATGATTCCGGTATCGTGTGCCTCCACCACATCGGGGGGAAGGAGAATCCTGCGGGAGATGTCCTTGCTGACCTCGCCCGCCATGTAGTCCCTCTGCACCGAGTTGATCACAGGGTTCTTGTTGGAGTTCTCCTGTTTGACCTCCTCGTTGTTACATTCTATAAGACTGAGGATGTTGTCATCGGTGGTATTAGACCTGCGTGCGAGGTTACGGGTGTAGCGGTAGCGGATGTAACGCTTGGCGGTCTCCGCCGCATTGAGTCTGATGATATGGGTCTCGACGAGCTCCTGGATCTCCTCTACGGAGAGCGCCCTGCCGAGGTCCCTGCAGTGGTCTTCGATGTTAAGCGCAATGGACTCGATCTGCCTATCGGTGAGCTCGGACTCCCCCTCGGTCTTGTTTGCTTTCTGTATAGCGTTTATGATCTTGTCACGGTCGAATTCGACCTCTGAACCGTTGCGCTTTATTATCTTCATGTGACCGAGGGCAGTATAGGCACCATGTAATTAAAGGCTTAGGAGAGATGGATGGATAGTTCAGATTTGGATTTATTATTACTACATAAATATTCATAATATTTTTGATTTTTAATAAAAATTAAAAATTATTAAGTTTAGGAATATATACTGAATCGGACAGGATTCCAGATTCGAATCCCGGGTACAATTGTACAAACCGGCTTGGACGACGGTCCGCAGGCCTTGGCGATGCGACCCCGAAAGCATCCTCGACCATGTCGCACACTGGGTCTTCGGTTGTTCTCGGGGCACGGACGTACCGTGTTCCGGAACTCCACAGGAAACACCGCGATGCCCCTTAGGGCCTTGCCCGCCATACCGTGGATACCCCCTGTGTGTTGCCTTTAAAGGAAATCGGAAATGTACGGAAATGTGTAATCACATACGAATATCGAACAGTGTCTTCTGATAACCGAAGGATTTTACCTCGGAATCGGTAAGCTCGATCCACATCCCTTTCCCCCGTTCGTGGTTCAACCTGACGGGATGCACGAGACGGACCACGTTCTCCAACCTGTACGAATAGCAGGTCTTTCCCTCGTGGTACGGTGCAATGGGGACGTTGGCAAACCTCCCCGTCTGATGCCACTTCACGAAATACTCGTAGGTGGTCTCCTCGACACCGACAAGCTCCGCGGTCCCGTGGACCTTCAGAGTGGACGAGTCCACCAATGCGATCTTGCCTCTTTTATCGGTGGGGTACAGACGTGCGTCGTCGTTCTTCTGCCCGCTCAGGATCTCCTCCAGGTAGTTCCCCATCATCAACAGCCCGTACATGACGTTACATGGGGATGTGCCCTAAATAGACTGTCCCGGGACTCCGATTTATACCCGTGCGGAGATACGGACATATGACGGTCACAATTGTAATCTCCAGTCCCCGCAAAGGCGGGTTCGGCGACATGATAGCGGAAAGGATCATCTCGGGGATAGTATCCAAGGGTAAAGACGTCAAGGTCCACCGCCTCAACGAAATGGTGGAATACAGACAGTGCCAGAACTGCGAGGTCTGCAAGGGGAACGGAGGAAAATGCGTACTGAAGGACGATATAAGTCCGATAATCGACGACATCAGGGATTCGGAGGGCATCGTCCACGTCACGTCCATCAACTTCAACGAGATGAACGGGCTTTTCAAGATGTACTTCGACCGCCTGTACGCCTTCCTGGATATCAGTGCGTCGACGATCATGCCCAAAGGCAAGAAGATCGCCACGGTGGTCACCGCCAGCGCCGACCAGGCGAGCGCCGACAGGGTCTCGAAAGATCTGGAGAAGGTCATGGTCGAACACTTCTTCTGCGAACCCGTGGGAAGGATAGGGTACTGTACCTGGATGATGCCCATGGGGGTGTTCGCGGACGAGTCCGTCCTCGAAGACGCCGAGGCCATTGGAAAAATGTTCTGAAACGATACTGCAGGCGGGAAAGGTCAGGCCTTTATGACGACCTCTTCCGCCTCCGCAGGCCAGTACTTGGCCATCTGGTGGTTGGTTATGGCGAACCACACCGCCTCCACCACCAACGATACCGCACAGGGAAGGGCGGCCGCGGGCATCCCCGCCAAAAGGATCATGCACATGGAGGTGGCAAGACCGGAGTTTTTCCACACGGCGAACGCCACATAGACCACCGAACGTTCACGTGAATGTCCGTGGGAACGGAGATACCACAACATTACTGCGGACACTGCGAATGTACGCAGGATGCAGAAAACCACCAGGACCAGTACGATACCGCAATTGCCGATGATGAAATCCCTGTTCTTTCCGAGGGATAACACCAACAGGAGGAACATCATCACATTGATGAAGAAGACCTTGTACTTTTTCTGGATATTCACACGACCCAGGGGGACGTTGAGGACCACGGGGACCACTATGAAGAGGACAACGTACTTCAGGATCTCCAACGGACTGACGGCGTCCCCTATGAACACGAAGGTATACAGTGAGGTTAGGCCGAGGGCGAACGCGTAGATCACCGCCATGGCTACAGCCCCCATACCGACATCGCCTTTCATGATTAGGGCCACGGTTATGACCGATACGGCGGGAGGAGCGGCGGCCAACATGACCCATCCGTACCACATCTCGGGATAATAATCCATGAAGACCAGTCCGGACGCCAAAGCGGCACCTGCGGATATTCCGAAACAACACACGAGCGACCATAAAGAGGGTACAAGGTCCTTTCTAAGACCACCCCTATCCATATGGAGGCCGTGCAACGAGGCGGTCATCTGGGCTATGAGGACCACCAACGATATGGTCGCCACCGCTTCCCCTATGGAACCGATGCAGAACGCTGCTATAATCCCGAGTACAACGAAAACACGTACATCCGTGGCGGACGACCAGAAATCCATAACGCGTGCCATAACCGATTAGTATATACGCTTGTCGTAAGACCTGGAGAAGTGCGACATAGGGGCGTCTGGTAATCGGGTATACCCCTATGTCACGGGAAAGGGTTTGTCATGTGGTAACCAGTGCGTTATTCGTGGGCGCACTAATCATGTGAATTCATTGCTAGTATTAAAAGTAATCAGAAGTTTGCATTATTATATCTTCATTGTCAAAAGCCAAAAATGAATATACCATGAATATTGAATGGAATTTTTCAATATTCATGGTTTATTTCCAGTATACATCTGGTGGATGATATGTCCGTTTCCGATTATTCAGTAGTCGGACCCATCGTCCCCGCGGGAATGGTTGACACACATGGCGGCCTGTTTCATCATATACCTCTCCGCCGATTTGATATCCCCCTTCTCCCTGTAAAGACTGGTGAGCTCCCCGCAGAGACCTTCGTAGATCTCGGTGTCGTCCAAGGAATCCGTCTCGATCAGGTCCTCTAGGATCTTCACCGCGGCCTCTTTATCGGATATGGCCTCGTCGGGCTTGGACAACGTCTCGCACATGTCGCTTCTGGAGATATAGGCGTACACGACCTCCATCTCATCGTCGATGGTACCGTCACGGTACATCGGTTCCCCGACCCTGACCGCCTCATCGAACATCTCATATGCGTCCTCGTTACGCTCCATGTACATGAGGGCCTGCCCGGAGATGTTGCAGCATTCGACGTAACGGTTGCGGGTCCACTCGTCGTCCTTTCCGATCATCAGAGACATCGCCTTGTCGGTGAACGGAACGGAATCCTGATGGAACTCGGAATCCACCAGATCGGAGGCACAGTCCAGGCACATGTCCACGAGATGGCTGTAATCGTAGTACTTGGAACCGTCCATGAGACGTTCCAAGGCGGAGGAGGCGATACGGTACTCGTCGACCATCGTCGCCTTGTCCTTGTCGGCGGAAAGCTCCCCAAGGGCAACGTGTATCCTGACGAAATACCCGGGGTCCACGGTGTTTCCCGAATCCTCCAGATAGGTCAGAATGCTGGAAGCCTCCTCGAAATCCGTTATCGCGGAGACGTTCATACCCATCATCGACAGGATACATCCCCTGTTGACATATGCGTCGAGAAGCTCCCTGGTAGCACCTTCGGCTTCAAGGGCGTTGACTTTCTGATTGTATTCCTCCAGGGCCTTTTCGAGATGTCCGTCCACTCTAAGCATACATCGGCAACGGAGGAATTGGGATATATTGTTGACGGAAGAGTGCATTTAATACCATATACAGTGTAAAATTATTCTGAAATCGAATAAATTTCAATGAAATATTTTGATGATTTTAAAATCTTATAAAAAGTATATAAATAGGGTCTTTTTAAGGGGCGGTGTTATGCCTTCGGCCATGCCGTGGGCAGTGAGTGATTGAAATGACCGTCATAGACATCCAGAACATCGTTGCTTCCAGTTCCCTCTGCAGGGAACTCGACCTGAACCTCATCCAGAAAGAGTTCCAGAACGTGAAGTACGATCCCAAACAGTTCCCCGGACTCATCTACAGGATCAAAGAGCCTAAGACCGCAATACTTCTTTTCAAAAGCGGAAAGATCGTCTGCACCGGTGGAAAATGCATCGGCGATGTGGAGACCGCCGTCGCAAAGGTCGCCAGCGACCTCAACGGAATCGGCATCGAAGTCCCTGCGAAGCCCAAGGTAGAGGTACAGAACATGGTCGCTTCCTCCGACCTCGGCCACGACCTCAACCTCAACACCGTCGCCATCACCCTTGGTCTGGAAAGGGTCGAGTACGAACCCGAGCAGTTCCCGGGTCTCGTGTTCAGGCTCGACGACCCCAAGGTGGTCATCCTTCTCTTCGGATCCGGTAAACTGGTCTGTGCCGGTGCAAAGGTCGAAGAGGATGTCGAGAGGGCGGTCGATAACGTCGCGGCAGAGCTCCGTGACGAGGGACTCATCCCCTGAAACCGGAGACCCGGCAGAAACCGGGTTTCCGACTTTCCTTATTTTCAAATTTTCAAAAAAAACGAGGTCTCACCGCCCCGACCGCGATCGTTCTTTCGAACAATGCATGGATTCCACGACAAGGACCGATATGCCCATGTCGCGGAAAGATGACGTCACAGAATGTGTTTTTTCCTGAAGCAGATGAGGAGTCCGCCCACGATACAGGCTGTAAACCAAAATATCACGTCGAATGCGAAATGGTCCTCCTGCAAAGGCAGGTCCACGTTCATACCGTACGCACCGGTGACCACCATGGGTACAGTCAACAGGACGGTGAACAAGGCGTTGGAGATGGACATGGGATGCTCGGACACACTGTTCATTCAAGCGGTCGTCTACGCCCGTATGGGTAACAACCACAACATGGTCTACGACATGG
>JAKSHW010000320.1 GCA_024399195.1 archaeon
ACGATTCCGCCGCCCTAGTCACCGCTACATGCGGTTTCGGTCTCGGTGCGACCCCCAACGCCGTGGCGAACATGGATTCCCTGTTCAAGAGATACGGTGCCGCCCCCGTGGCGTATTTCGTCGTCCCCATAGTGGGCAGCGTCTTCATCGATCTGGTGAACTCCGGTGTACTTACCGTGTTCCTGAGCGTTCTCTGAAACGTTAAAAACTACACTTATGTCGGAATCGGACAATATCCGTTAGATATGTCTTGATTCCGACAGGCATATATCCATTGAGCAGGTAAAGGGGTACATCAGGTGGTACCCCATACATAGAACCGTGACCGACAAAAGACTTCTGGGGATATTGCTCGTCGATATGGCGATGGTGATGTTCCTTCAGTGTCTGAACACATCCATCCTTACCGTGGCTCTTCCGGACATCGCAAGGGACCTCGGTGCCGACGTCTCCGACGGTTCATGGCTTCTTCTTTCCTATTCGCTCGGTACATGTGCCCTTCTTCTACAGTTCGTCAAGTGGGCCAACAACGGCCGTGTGCGTATATTCTTCCTTTACGGTACCGCATTGTTCATCCTGGCGTCCATAGACTGTTTCCTCGCCAAGGATTTCTGGACCTTGGTGGCCCTCCGTCTGGTACAGGGTCTTGGTATAGCCTTGGCCGCATCCACCGCCCCTATAGCCGTTGTGCACATGCTTCCCGACGATATGAAGGGGAGGGGATTGGCCGCGATGGCCGCAGGCACAGGTGTGGCGATGGTGCTCGGGCCGTCCCTCGGCGGTATCATGGCGGGGTTCATGGACTGGAACTCCATATTCCTGGTGAACGTCCCCTTGGGCCTGTTCACTCTGGTCACGGCGTTCTTCATCCTGCCCCATGAGGAGGAACCCGACCCGTCCAAGGAATGCGACCTATGGGGGGCGGTGTTCTGGTTCATGGCCGTCGCCGGGAGCATAGTGTTCCTCGACGGAATGTCGGACGCGTCCATGGAGGTCCTTGCGGTGTCCGGCGGAGTGGCAGCCTTCGGTATCGTGCTGACCGTT
>JAKSHW010000321.1 GCA_024399195.1 archaeon
ATCCATTTCCAACAGATATTGCATACCTATGAGGATGATCCCGACCGTGGCCCAAGCGGAGATACACCGTTGTGTCCGGAGCATATCGGCCGTGTATGAAGAAAAGAGAGAAGATCATCCGAACGATGGAAAAAGCATACAGGACCCTGGAGATAAGTTGTGTGAGGTCCAAGAGGACGGTCCATGTATCGATACCGCACAAGGACGATCGGTCCAAATCGGTTACCCAGACGGCGACATATCACAAGAATGCAGTGATCGTACTGACATGGTACCCGGACAGAATGGAAGGAGATGACCTTATAGACGTTGCGGACAGGCTCATGAAAACCAACAGGGACCTGATAATGGGCTCCTATGATCTGAAGGAGGACGGCAGCCTGACGTTCCGCAGCACCGTGTATACATCCGATACGGACTATCCGGACAAGGCGATCTTCGAGAGACACTTCGCCCTGGGGTTCGTGATGATGGAGAAATTGGATGAGATCCTGGACCGTCAAGACCCTGCAGTTCCCCCAATACCCGCCGAGGGAATGTACAGCTGAGCGGATACCATGAAAGACGACAACGTTTACAAAAGGTCCGACGGCAAAGAAAATCCGAAGAAGACCCTCCGTCCGAGGTGGTGCAGGAAAAAGGAATTCTTCAGAAACCTGTTCCCGTTCGATATAAAAGACAAAGATGCAGTCGGAACGAGGGGCGGACCTGTCCTGTATTCCGACAGGGGCACGGCCATGGTGGACTGTTCGGACAACCATACCGCCGTATTGTCGGCCACAGGGAGCCGTAAGTCCCTGACGGTCGTGGCCCCATCGATATGGGCCACAGCATGTACAGGTGACAGCATGGTGGTTTTCGACTGTAAAGGGGAACTCCTGAAGCTCACCGGCAGGACCCTGCGTTCCAAAGGGTACAGGATACTGAACCTCGGCCTGCGTGACCCGAAAGGGTCCGAAGGATGGAACCCCCTGATAATGCCTTTCCGCATGTACCATGGAATAGGGACGGATATGGACAGGGGCGG
>JAKSHW010000322.1 GCA_024399195.1 archaeon
TCGACAGATGCATCATAGATACTTCTGTCAACCCGTGCTTTTCGTCCCTTTCAGGACGGGAAGCCATTCTCCCGTATCACCGGGACGGGGTCGCCGGCCGACCCCGGGAAGAGACCGCGCTTGAGTATGTTGATCGAAGCGTTGATGTCCCTGTCCAATGTTATTCCGCAGTGCGGACAGGAATGTATCCTTACCGAAAGACTCTTTTTGACAAGATTCCCGCAGTTCGAACATTCCTGCGATGTGTTCTTCGGATCGACGAGTATCACCTGACGGCCGGCGCTTTCAGCCTTGTCGCGGATCCTTCTCATCAATGTCCCCAAAGACACATCGTTGTAACCCTTCGTCATCTTCCTGTTCTTGGATTTCTGACGGATCTGTCTGACCGACAGGTCCTCCATGACGATCGGGTCGTAATTCCTGGTTATGACGGAGGATATCTCCTCCGTCATGTTCTTCCTGATGTTCTTTACCTTCTCATGGATGTGCTTGACTTTCCTGTTCTGTTTATCGTACTCTTTTGTTTTGATGTCGAGTCTTGCAAGTTTCCTCTGATGTTTTGCAAGCAGTTTTTCTTTCATCATGTACGGACGGGGACTGTCAAAGACAGTCCCGTCCGAAAGTGCTGCCGTATGGGTGATGCCGAGATCGATGCCGACAGGACCTTTGGACGGCACTGCTGTTCTGTTATCGGATGGTTCGTAGGAGATGGATGCAAAATAGAGGAAATATCCGCTGCAGTCGTCTCTGGAAATCGTACAGGTTCTCAGTGTCCCCTTGATCGGGGTGCTGTTGTTGTAACATCTTATCTCACCGGGGATCTTGCCCAACTTCAGAGATCTTCTGATCTTTCCCTTCTTCCTTGTTTCGATGAGTCTGTAATCCCTTGCGGACGGGTATGTGAATGATATCCCCTTTCCGTATGATTTGTATCTTGGGGTATGTATCGGATCGGAGAATTCGCCTGTCTCTATGTTCAGGGAACCGGTATTCTTCCTGAAGTTATTCACACCGTCATTGAATG
>JAKSHW010000033.1 GCA_024399195.1 archaeon
TTCCCCGAACAGTTGCTCTATTTCTTCACGTATTCCAAGGATATGGCGCCTTATCGTCCCGAGATGGTGCATCTGATGTCGTTCATGTCGGTGTACATGGTGTTCTTCTCGTTCAATCCGATATGTTCCGGATATCTTCAGGCGGTCAGACATCCGAACTATTCCGTGACCATGGCCGTGTGGAGGAACCTGGTATTGATAACGTTCTTCTGGATTGCTTCCTCGTATACGTTGGACGAGATAGGTCTGGCATTGATAACCGGTCACTTTGTAGGGATGGTCTCCATGTGCTCCCTTGTCTATTTCACCGGCAAGAGGGCCCGTATGGAGATCGTTTACGAGGGTGTCGGTCCGAATCCGTGAACTTGACCATTTATCGGGATCGTTTGTACATTTTCGTATTTTGTTTGGATACATTATTAATACAGTCTACGTAGGTCGACTAGCTATGGCTATCGAGTTACCTGACAGGTTCGAGGATCTTGAAAGCGATGTGATTGAGTTCAACGACGGCGGTGGTTGCCGTAGCACCATAGGATCGATCGTTGTAGGTGTCGGCGTGGTTACACTTCTTGGATCCGTCGTTGCATCTGTTGTAGCGGACGTTCCTTCATACACTTTCGCAGCAGGTCTTGGCGCATGTGTGACCTGTTCGGTAGTGGGTGGGTTATTGATAAACTCAGAGGCTGGACCGGTACGTGAATGGGTCTCTCCTCTGAGAGGCAAGATCGGTCTTGGGCGTTCGCGTGCAATGGATTTCTGCGAGGGATCTTCCCACTAAACATCAATCCCAGGATAACCCCTGGGTTTCCTACCCTATCGCTTTCCACGATTTTGTCGGGCATATCCTTTACTAATATCGAACGTGTAAACAGATTTTTTGGAATAACGTCTGATTCCATGTCTCTTTTTCTCCTTCATATGTCATTTCCTGTTTTTGTCTGGGAATGTTTTAAAAGGCCATTTGACGTTTTGAGTGGTAGGAGAATTGTAAATGGCAGAGATACCTGTAAAAAGTGGAATGACCCTGAAATTGAACCATGTCCTTTCCAGGGAGATCGGTTACGCCGATGAACAGCAGGCACTTAAGGTGGCCACTCTCTTCGATAATTACATCGCAAGTATGAAGTTCCAGAAATACGGTCCCGTCATATTCAAAAACGTTGTGGATGAAAAGGGAATAAGGTCGTATATAATGGTCCAGATCAAGGAGACCCCTGCAACCGTCGACGAGCCTTTCAAGTTCGACGAGGTTCTCCAGGAGACCAACTGTATCGTCGTCAGGTTCAACGGACCCGAGAGGATGCTTCCCATCGCTCAGAGTAAAGGTGCAGTCTTCGCCTATGAGAACGATATGGTCCTTAACGGAACCACGTACACCGTCATCAAAGAGAAAAAGGACGGGGAGATGGCCGCAGACCTGTTCTTCTGTGCGTAACCGCAATGAAACAATTCCGTCACGGGTATACCGTGACGGTACCATTTCAATTAGATTTTTCATCTTTTGTCTGTTTTTCCATTGTTTTTGCACTTACTGGATATGTAAATCTTGATAATGTCTTTTTTATATAGGACCAATAACGATTAGGTCTTATGAGCTTGGTAATGCCGGACAGTTTCGAGTATCTTGAAAATGACGTCATGGAGTTTACGGACGGATCGGATGCTACGTTATGTGATATTCTCACAGGTGCGTTTACTGCATTGTTCGGAATAGGTGCATTCGTCCTATCGTTCTTCTCTTTCCCTGGTGCTGTACTTGCTACAACTGTATTGACAGGTGCTTCCTTAGGTGTTGGATTGGCTGGAGGGATAGCGTCGGGGGTGATGCACGCCAAAGAGGGGGTCGAATATATGAAACAAAGGAATCCTACTCCTGGTTTCTGAAGAATTCTTATGCGGGGAGATCCCCGCATTTTTATGCAAAACATCATTAA
This sequence comes from archaeon, assembly GCA_024399195.1. GTDB lineage: Archaea > Thermoplasmatota > Thermoplasmata > Methanomassiliicoccales > Methanomethylophilaceae > Methanomethylophilus. The sequence continues at coordinate 1,938 of JAKSHW010000033.1, forward strand.
GTTTCCGACATTTCCAACGTTTAACAACCAAGGGTAGATTTTAAATGAAGGTTCCGCACGTCAAACAATACGAGAGTTCGGATTGCGGTGTGGCCTGCGTGGTTAGCATCTGCAGATACTATGGGAAGGAGATATCCTTTTCCACTTTGCGTGACCGTATGGGTACGGACTCCAGAGGTACGACTATCAAAGGCATCGTGGACGGTCTGACCGAGATCGGTTTCGAGAACAGGGCCATTTTCATTAAACGTAATGCGTTCGAAAAGGGAAATTATACATTGCCTGCAGTGGCCCGTATGATCAATGAAAGGGGGCTTTCCCATTATGTCGCAGTATACAGTGTATCAAAGGGCATTGTCACTTATATGGATCCGGCAAAGGACAAGGTTCAGAAAAAGACCGTCGATGAATTCTATACCTCTTTCGACGGACAGATGATCCTACTGTCGCCGACACCCGAGTTCATCACCGGTTCCGAAGGCAAGGAGACCGGGTTCTTCGGGACCATGCTGTCTATCGTAAAACCCCAGAAGGATCTGTTCATCGTCGCTTTAGTGGCATCCGTATTGCTGACCATCGTTGGTATCGCCCTGAGCATCTTCAACAAAACCCTCATCGATGAGCTGATTCCGTATAGGGAAGAGGACCAATTGATGATGATCGCGTTGATCCTCTGCATCATAGTCGTGACGAAGATACTCCTGTCCGCTTTCAGGTCGCATATTATAACCTATCTGTCGCAGAATATCGATATACCGCTTACCCTTGGGTATTTCGCACATATTTTCCGTCTCCCTATGAACTTCTTCGCCTCGAGGAAGACAGGGGACCTGATTACCAGGTTCCAGGATTCCGCCACAGTGAAGAACGTGATGACCAACACCGCCCTCACTGCATTGATCGACGTCATCATGATAGTTGTGATCGGAATCGTTCTCTTTACGATCAACGTGAACCTTTTCCTGATAACCGTGCTTATGGCGGTTCTTAATTCCGTTTTGGTGTATTTGTTCAAGGGGAGTTTCAAAAAGGTCAATATGGAGATGATGGAACAGGGGTCCAAGTTGAACTCCGCTCTCATCGAATCCTTGAGCGGTATCGAGACGATCAAGGCGAACGCCTGCGAGGAGCGTGTCATCGATAACATAGAAGAGGAGTTCATCAAGACCCTCAGGGTCCAATACAGGTCCTCCGTACTTTCCAATATTCACAATTCCCTTGCAGGCAGTATAAGTTCGTTCGGAAATCTCGCCATCGTCCTTTTCGGAGGCGTAATGGCCATGCACGGCGACATCACGATTGGTACGATGATGGCCTTTGTGTCCCTTTCCGGATATTTCATTGATCCCATTGACAGGATCGTGGGGATGCAGATCAACATCCAGGAAGCACAGATGTCCCTCAAGCGTCTTTCCGAGATTTATGATATGGAGGAAGAGGAGAAAGGCGAAAGGAACAAGGATTCCAAGATCACTTCGGAGGAGTTTAAAGGAATCACACTGGAACATGTGAAATTCAGATACGGTTCAAGACCTCTTACCCTTAAGGACATCAGCATGGAGATCCGTCCCGGTGAGAAGATCGCCGTCGTGGGACGTTCAGGTTGCGGAAAGACGACGCTTACCAAACTCCTTTTGAAGTTCTATTCCCCCGAGGACGGAACGATCACATACAACGGTCAACCACTTTCCGAGGTGAACGCCTTCGCATTGCGTAATTCCATAGGATATGTCCCCCAGTTCACCACCACGTTCAGCGGTACTATCAGGGACAATCTCACTTTGGGATTGAGCGGAATCACGGATGAAAAGTTGGACTGGGTCTGTAGACTTACCGCTTGTGACGAGTTTATAAACAGGCTTCCTGCGGGATACAGGACCACTCTCGATGCCGATGGAGGGGGCCTTTCCGGCGGAGAGAAGCAACGCCTTTCCATCGCTCGTGCGATCCTCAGGAACCCTAAGTTCATTATCTTCGACGAGGCGACCTCCAATATGGATTTCATCACCGAGAAAAAGACCTATGAGATGCTTTTCACCAAAATGGATGTGGCGGCCCTCTTTATCGCCCACAGACTCAGCACCATTCGTAGATGCGACCGCATCTATGTGGTGGACAAAGGTGTGATCGCGGAGTCTGGTACACACGACGAACTGCTTGCTGCAGGTGGACTCTATGCGGACATGTGGCGCAGTCAGATTGGGGAGAACACACCCATCCCGGTCCGCGAGGAGAAGGAGGTCATGGCCGAACCGGTTGTAAACGAGCCTATTTCGGACGAGGTGATGAGCTATGACTGATCCTACAAACCGTTTTTACAGATCAGGAGGCAACAGTCTATGATCATTCCTACAGATTATGATTCATCGTCCCATATTGCCAGCAGGATGTTCCATAAGAGGGCGCCGCCGCATTACATGAAGGCGTTCATCTTCATCGTGTTAGGTGCGGTGCTCTTGATACTCGCATGGTCTGCTGTGACCCTCCATGCGGAGGAGGTCCACATCCATGGTACGGTCACCGTCACCGATGCCACCGCTTTGTACTCCCAGACCAACGGGCTCATCACGGACATCTATGTCGAAGAAGGGGCACTTGTCTACCCTGGTCAAAAATTGATCAAATTCGATTCCTCCGAGATCGACAACCAGATCGCGATGTTGGACAAACGTCTGTACAACTGTGACGACAAGCTCGAACATATTTCGAGAATGGTGGGCAACATCCTTTCCGTGGACATTCTGTCTAACCCCTTCGGTACAGGTGGCACCTACGAGGAACAGTTCAGGAATATGTACAACGACTTCTTGGTCCTTTATCTATCATGTCCCGTGGACCAGAGGAACTCCGTGGTCTCATCCCAGGTTCAGACATTGGAAAGTCTGCGTAACGCCACTGTGGACGAAAGGATGACCACGGTGGAGAATCTCGACAAATCGAGCTCCGAACAGAAGAACTTCATCATAACCGCCAACACGAGAGGTATCGTCCACTTCGATTCGATCATTTCCAGAGGTACCGCGATCCAGACAGGTCACCAGATCGGGACCATAAGCCCCAAGGACTCGGAGAAGGTGGTCGTGGCGTTCGTGTCCTCCGCGGAACGTGCGAAGGTCTCCGCTGGCGATAAGTGTTATTTCACCGTGGACGGGCTCTCTCAGAGCCAGTTCGGAAGTGTGGACGGGGTTCTTTCCAGTGTCTCCAGCGATGCCACGGTCACTGAGAAGGAGATGGTCTTCAGATGTGTCATCAGTTACGACAAGGACCATATGACGGATTCACGCGGTTTTGAAGTAACCATAGACACAGGAATGACCGTCAGTGCGTGGGTGATCTATAAAGAAACGACTTATCTCGACTATTTCCTCGAGAAACTTGGATTTCGGTGATTGAAATGAGACGTTTCACATTATTCTTGCTTCTGTTTGTGACTGTCATTATGGCGGTATCCATCGTTTCTGTGTGTTCGGACGGGTCCGATGCAAGTCTGGAATCGGATATCAAGAGTGCATTCCAGAACGATCTCAAACCGGATGGATTCAATGGGGACACGGGGGAGATCAAGGTTACCGAGATAAAAGACGCGAAGGGGCAGGGCCTCAGTCTGTTCGAAGTGATTATTTCTTCCAAAAAATATGAATTTCACACAATAAACATAGATGACAGTTCTGTGTTCGTTTCGAATTACCGTTCCAATATCCAATCAATTACCCTAAATGGGAATTTTACCGTCATAGGGAGATACACTTTCGCTGGTTTCTCGTCTATGAAGGAGTTCTCGTACAAGGGCGATTTGAATCTGTCTATAAAGGACATGGCATTCAAGAACTGTACCGCTTTGAGGGACTTTGAGGGAAAATTGGATTATATTGACAGGGAGGCTTTCTCGAACTGTTCTCTTCTTGATATAGACGGGGGTATGAGGGCTACAGTACATGGGAATATCGGGACATTGGCATTCTCAGGATGTAGCAACCTCAAATCTTTCTATGCATATGCCGAGTATTTGAGTATAGGGGATATGGCGTTCCAAGGTTGTACGTCCTTTATGCACATCAACAATAGTCCCACAGTAACCTCTATTGGATACAAGGCATTTTACGGATGCGACAACTTATCCGATATGAATTTTACGATCGGTGACCGTAATCTGACTATAGGCAGGGAAGCGTTCAAACTTTCCGGCCTTGCCTCTTTGTCGATAAGCGGCTCGTCTGGGCATATTGTATTTTTCGAAGATGATTCTTTTTCAGAATGTCCTCGTCTGGCCACGGTCCGTATATCCGGAGTTTCCGTGGAACTGGGATTGAATACGTTCTCTGGCTGTTCATGCCTTAGCAGGGTGACAGTGGAAGGGCCATCTACTGGACTTCTGAACCTCGGAGACAGTTCCTTCTCGCAATGTCCTCGTCTGGCCTCGGTGGTATTCAAAGACATTTTTGTAACGATTGGACCCGGTTCGTTCTCAGGTTGTTCCAGCTTGGTTGAATTTGATTGTCATTGTTTCTATCGCAATGAGGAGGATACCTTTACAGTCTCTCCAATGGCTTTTTCCGGTTGCAGCAACCTGCGTACCGTTTCCTTCCACATCCCCTTCAGTACGAGAACGACTAATTTCAGTATAGATTCCAATGCGTTCCAGGGTTGTGGTACGCTCACCACGTTATCGGTCGATTCTGACAATAATATGTCTGCAAGATTACGTTTTGATGACAGTTGTTTTTCCGGATGTCAGGCTTTGATGAACGTGGTTGTTCCTAGTGCTAGTGGCATCACCATAGGTGCACATACGTTCAACGGACTGTCCCTTTTGACATCGATTGTTGATCCTTCAGGACACCTTGTATCGATTGAAATAGACGGTGACGGGTCGTATGCGTTTTCAGGGTGCAGTTCCCTGCGGTCCGTTGCTTTGGGCGGAGACACGATATACCCTCATATGTTCGAAGGGTCCGGTTTGATCACGGCCCCCATATGTGAAGGGACTGTTCATATCGGTGAGAAAGCATTTGCAAACTGTTCGTCTTTGATGTATTTCAATGCAGGCAGTCATGTCGAGTTTTACTTGGACGGTCCGTTCATTTTCATGAACTGCACTTCATTGCTCGAAATGAACCTCGCCATGAAACCGGATAATGGTATAGACGATGAATGGTGTATTCCTGATGGAACGTTCGTTGGTTGTGGAATGCTTCGCATTCTGACTCTGAAGTACTATGCAAGATCGATCACTATCGAGTCAGGTACTTTCGGTTCATGTTCGAATCTGGAGATATTGAAATTACATAGTTACTTAGAGAGTGCTATCTGTTCCGAAGTGGTGTTCTGTTCGGATGTATTCAGCGGTTCTGGGAAACTCAGGTGCGTCTTTTTTGAAGAAGATACTTTAGTAAATGTGCGGGGAAGTGCATTCAGAAACCAGACAGGTCTGGAATTCATCGGAAGGGTAGATCTCGAGAATGTCCGCATTTATGGAACGGATTCTCCTTTGGCATTTGCAGGATGTACAAATTTGAAATCAGTCTATCTAGGTCGTCCTGATTCGTCAGAGCTGGTGGTCTATGAATCCATGTTCGAAGGGTCGGGGGTGACCATGGTCAGTACCTTCAATCCTTTGACCATACAATCCAAAGCGTTCCGTAACTGTGAACATCTAGTCAGTATTTTGCATAGTAATCCTGATGAAGTAGTCGAGATTGTTTCGTTGGGTGACAATGCTTTTGCAGGCTGTACTGTTTTGGATAAGGTGAATGCCAAGCTCGGAAAGACCTCTGATGCCATCGATGCCTTCGCAGGCTGTATAAGATTGCATGATGCCCGGTTGTCTTTTTGTGAAATCGATTCGGTTCTTCCCAATGGATTGTTTTCCGGTTGCATCCAGCTTTTCAAAGTGGTTGTGGACGTCACCCCTGTTTCTAAATTGTCCGCGTCCCCTAACGTGTTCCAAGGATGTTCCCAGCTTGAACAGGTCGAGTTTACGGGCAGTACCAAATGTATGATCCGTCTGTCTGAGAATGTGTTCGGAGGTTGCGATCGGTTCAGATCGATAACCTTTGACAATGATGAAGCCTCATCGCCATTGGTCATAACCAACAATACTTTCAGAGGACTTCCCGCCTTGGAGGGGATTTATGGCCGGGATGGGGGTAATTATAAGATCGGTATCGAAGGTGATGGTGCATATGCGTTCTCCGGATGCATTTCCCTGAAAGGGGCAGTTTTAGCGGGGTCTACGGTCTATGAGCACATGTTCGAAGGTTCTGGTATAGTTTCCGCCCCAATGCTGGAAGGACAGACCGTCATTGTCCATCAGAACGCTTTCGCCAATTGTTCGAAACTGTTAAGTTTCTGTCTTCCAAACCCTGTGGTTTTGGATGGCGCTGACATATTCGCAGGTTGTTCGTCCCTTGGTTTCGTGGTTTTGGACCTGGTCCCCGAACCGAATATGGCTAACACTATACCTAACGGCACCTTCGCAGGTTGTTCGAGCCTTAGTGACCTGGAGATCAAGACCTGGAAGTTAGTCCTTGATACTGCTTCCTTTGCCTCATGTACCGCATTGGAATCGGTCCACCTGTCGGTCCGGGAGGTTACCGTCTGCCCCAACGTGTTCAGTGCCGAAGGGTCCTTGGAAGGGTTCTTTGTGGGCCCTGACACGCAGGTGATAGTCCAGAACAACGCCTTCAGGAATCAGGTCTCGCTCAAAGGGATATACGTTGACGAATCATCCACGGAGGATGCATGTGTTGTCGGTGATGATGCACAGTACGCATTCGCCGGATGCACCAATCTGCTGTCTATCAGGTTGTCAGAAATTTCTGGTTCAGGACCTATCGAGATAGCCCAGTCCATGTTCGAAGGTTCCGGTCTCACCATTTTGAATATAGACGGCGAGGTCATGATCCAACAGAGGGCCTTTGCCGGATGCACCAAGCTCAAAAGTATTTCGGGGGATGTTGTCGGAACCCTGGCCGACAGTTCTTTCGAAGGGTGTACCGCCCTTTCCGCGGTCAATCTGGAACTTACCGCCTGTCCTTCCAACGTGAACGCGTTCGCCGGTTGTACCAAACTTGGATCGGTCAGCATCGTTTGCCGTTCCGATCTTTTCCTTTCGCCCGATATGTTCAGCGGATGTATCGCTTTGTCTGATGTGGAGGCGTCTCTAAGCGGAGAAGCGGAGAAGGTATCGATAGGGGAGGAGGTATTCAGGGGATGTAACCAGCTCAAGACTGTGAAGTTGTTCGGACCTGTGTATTATCTGACGTTAGATGACAATTCGTTCACAGGTTGTGAATCGTTAATTTCAATCGGTCTTCCCGATCAGAGGACAATCATTACCGCTGTAACGATGACCAATACCTCCGTAAGAGGTTTGCCTGCATTGGAATATATAGGTGATTCGGATGGACGCAGCGCATTGATCAGTCTGTCGGCAGACGGTAATTACGCGTTCGCCAACTGTACCTCGTTGAGGTCGGTGTATCTCATCGGAGACACGATTTATAGCCATATGTTCGAGGGTTCCGGACTTGTTTCGGCCCCTGAGGTCAACGGGTCTGATGTTACCGTGTATCAGAACGCGTTCGCGAACTGTTCCAAACTGAAGACATTCCGTCCTTCATACGATGTATCATTGGACGGCATAGACATATTCGCAGGCTGTTCCTATCTGGATACGGTCGCCCTAGATCTTATTCCGAAGGCAGGTGAAGCCGACATAATACCCAACGGTACATTCGCAGGTTGTTCCAGCCTGAGATATCTGGGGATCGGGACCGACAGATTGGTGTTTGACACCGCATCGTTGGCTTCCTGCACGGCCTTGGAATCCGTGTACGTGTCCGCTAAAGAGGTCACCGTCTGTCCCAATGTGTTCAGTACGGAAGGCGTTCTGAAAGGGTTCTTCGTAGATTCCGACACACAGGTCGTGGTCCAAAACAACGCCTTCAGGAACCAGGTGGCCCTTAAGGGAGTGTTCTCGAACATGGCGGGTACCGAAAACGCATGTGTGGTAGGGGACGATGCCCAGTATGCCTTCGCAGGGTGCATCAATATGCGTTCCATCCGTCTGTCGGACACATCCGGTTCCACAACTTTCGAGATAGCCCCGTCGATGTTCGAGGGTTCCGGACTTGTTTCCGCTCCGGAAGTGAACGGATCGGCCGTTGTCATCCATCAGAACGCGTTCGCGAACTGTTCCAAACTGGAAAGTTTTAGTCCCGATTACAACATCTTTTTGGAAGGTACCGACATATTCGCAGGCTGTTCATCCCTCCGCACCATGAAGTGGGACGTGACCCAGAAGGACGGAGGGATCGATTCCATACCCAACGGTACATTCACGGGTTGTACCCGTCTGAACATGTTGGAGATCATATCGGGGAAGTTCGTTTTCGACACTGCATCGTTGGCTTCCTGCACGGCCTTGGAATCCGTGTATGTATCAGCTAAAGAGGTCACCGTCTGTCCCAATGTCTTCAGTGGCGAAGGTGTTCTGAAAGGGTTCTTCGTGGATCCCGAGACGCAGGTCGTCGTCCAGGACAACGCCTTCAGGAACCAGTCGTCGCTCAGGGGGATATTCTCCGACAGGGACGGTACCGGGGATGCACGTGTGAAAGGTGACAACGCCCAGTTCGCCTTCGCAGGATGCACGAACCTACAATCGATCCTCTTGTCCGATTCCGTCAGGTCTGGAACCATAGAGGTAGCCCAGTCCATGTTCGAGGGTTCCGGTATCGTAACTCTGGAAATAGACAACAAAGTCGACATACAGCAGAGGGCGTTCGCCGGTTGTGTAAAGCTCAGAAACATGCCCGACATGATCGAGGGAACCGTTGCCGACAGCTCTTTCGAGGGATGTACTTCCCTTCCCGGGGTGACCCTGCTTCTCATGGACTGCTGTTCCAACGTCAATGCTTTCGCAGGATGTATCAAACTCGTGTATGCGGACATCCTGTGCAGGTCGGATTTCACTTTCCATTCAGGAATGTTCAGTGGCTGCATGGCCCTATCCGAGGTCAATATCAAGATGGACGGAGGTACGAAGGTCTCGTTCGGTGAGGAGATGTTCAGGGGTTGCAGCCAGCTAAGGACCTTGGAACTGACGGGGACCGTAAGCGTTCTGACCTTGGACGATAACGTTTTCACCGGATGCGAGGCGTTGACCCACATCAGACTTCCGGATCAGACGACCCCGTCGACGGTCCATATTACAAACACTTCCGTCAGAGGTCTTCCATCGTTGAAATCGATCGGTGACAACAGCGGACGCAGTGCATCGATAGTGGTCACCGGCGACGGTAGATACGCGTTCGCCAACTGTACCTCCCTGGTCTCGGTAAAGCTCGAAGGGGACACGGTCTACGAACATATGTTCGATGGTTCCGGAATAATCTCCGCACCCGAGTCGGGACACGAAGTCGTAAAGTTCTATCAGAACGCGTTCGCCAACTGTTCCAGACTGGAGGCGTTCGTTCCAGGTTATGCCGTCGAACTGTGGGGAATAGACATATTTTCGGGCTGTTCCGTTCTTGGACAGGCGATATTGAGCATACCTCTCGAAGGGTGGGAGGGGGCCTTCACATTACCTAACGGAACTTTCATGGGTTGTTCCGTATTGAAGGAATTGAAGATCAATCTCCAATCCAACCATATCGTTCTTGGAACCGGGGCGTTCGCTTCGTGCGGCATCCTGGGTCGTGTGACTGTGGACGGTGCCGACACCGTGACCGTGGGTCCCAACGCGTTCAGTGCGGAAGGGGCCTTGAAAGAGTTCCGTGTGGGCAATGACGCTCAAATAATCGTCCAGGAGAGCGCGTTCAGGAACCAGATAGGTCTCAAAGGACTGTTCGCAGGCCCCAGCGGTACGGAAAACGCCAAGGTCAAGGGTGACAACGCCCAGTATGCCTTCGCCGGATGTACGAACCTGCATTCCATCCGTATCCATGGTGACGACGGTGCCATCGTCCCCATCCCCATGTCCATGTTCGAAGGATCGGGACTCGTCGATATATCTTTCGACAACGAGGTAGAGGTCTTTGACAGGGCGTTTGCCGGTTGTACCAAATTGACGCAGGTCAATGGATACGTGACCGGTGTCTTGCACGACGGCTCCTTCGAAGGATGTACCTCTCTTTCCAACATCAGCATAGATTTCACCGGACCGTCCCCCTATAACAACGTGTTCGCCGGTTGTACAGGTCTGACCAAGGTGAAGATCAGATGTCCCTCCTCGTTCGAGGTCTCTTCCGGACTGTTCTCCGGATGTACGAAGCTGTACGATGTTCAGATAGAGCTCACCTCGGGGAACGGCGAGCTCGTGCTCGGGGACGAGGTGTTCAGGAACTGTGTCCAGTTAAGGACCGTGAAGGTGTCCGGGGCGGAGTTCTCAATCAGGATTGCGGACAGCACCTTCGCGGGATGCGAACTGCTGGCGTCTATCGAACTGCCTGACCAGAACAACCATCCCACAGAGGTATCCCTGACCAATTCATCACTGAGGAATCTCCCCTCGCTAAGATCCGTAGGGGATTCCAAAGGCAACAGTGCCACCTTCGTCTTTATGACTGTCGGGGATTATGCATTCGCAGGATGTACGAACCTCAGGAACGTGAAACTCTACGGCGATACCATATGGGACCATATGTTCGAAGGTTCTGGACTCGTATCCGCACCTGTCCTGTACGGGGACAGGGTGGTGGTCGAGGACAGGGCGTTCTCCAACTGTACCAAGATGAAGGAGTTTTCGTCGGCCGTACCCTTGGTTTTCGAAGGATCGTACGTCTTCTCGGGATGCACTTCTCTGGAATCCGTCGACCTTTCATTGGACAAGTCGGAATACGATACCGTGTGTTCCCTTCCCGACAGTACGTTCACAGGATGCGGTATTTTGAAGAACGTCACGTTCAGGGCGATCCCGGACGGGTTCCGTCTGGTCACTGGACTTTTCGGATCCTGTTCGATGACCGAGACCGTCGTCGTCCTGAACTCCGATACGGTCACCGTCTGTCCGAACGTCTTTGCCACGTCCGGTGCCTTGAAGAATCTTTTCGTCGAAAACGGAACACAGGTGGTCGTGGAGAACAACGCGTTCAGGAACCAGACCTCCTTCCTTGGTGTACGTTGCACCGTGACGTACACCGATGCACCCGTCGTCGGTGACGAAGCAGAATACGCCTTTGCAGGATGTACGGCCCTGAGGTCGGTCCTTTTGGGCGACGATACCGTCTATGCCCATATGTTCGAAGGATCTGGACTGGTTTCCGCACCTGTTTCATACAGTTCCAACGTATCCCTGCACCAGAACGCCTTCGCAAGCTGTACCGGAATGAGGGAGTTCAAACCCACATACGCCGTCTCTTTTGCAGACATGGGGGTGTTCGCAGGTTGTTCCGCCATCAGGGACATAGACCTGACCTTTACCGTGAAGACCGACGGAGAGGCTGTAGACATCCCTAACGGGACATTCTCGGGATGTACGGCCCTGAGGACCGTAAGGTTCGACGCATCATTTATGGGGGTGACCCTGGAAACGGAGAGTTTCGCTTCCTGCCCTGTGATGAACACAGTGACGATAGTGAACTCCCACGACATCACAGTATGTCCGAACGTCTTCTCGACCACCGGGGCCCTGAAGGATTTCCTGGTCGACACGGATGTGAATGTGAAAGTGGAGAACAATGCGTTCAGGGGACAGACCGCTCTTACCGGAATCCATATCGTAGGTTTCCCCTACCGTGATGCACCCGTTGTGAGCCTGGACGCCAAATTCGCGTTCTCGGGTTGTTCCAGTTTCAGATCGGTGTTCCTTTCCGGTGACGGCCTTGAAAGCGAGGTGGATGTAGCCGAATCCATGTTCGAAGGGTCCGGGCTCCAGACCCTGCGTATCGACAACCGTGTCGTTGTAGGGGAAAGGGCGTTCGCGAACTGTACCAAACTGACCTCCGTGAACGACGGCATCCACTTCCAGAAACTGTATCCGAACGCTTTCACCGGATGTACCCAGCTTTCCAGGATCGATTTCAAGGTACATGACAACGATGAGGCGGACAATGCGTTCTCGGGATGCACACGTCTTTCGAGGGTCTCCATATCCATGGACGACGGTCGTCTGTACCTGGCCGAGGGAATGTTCTCCGGATGTTCTGCTCTTACCGATGTTACCATAAAGCTCGTCACATCGGACGATACCGCGGATGTGGTAGTCGGTTCTGAGGCGTTCAGAAACTGTACGCACCTCTCGTCCCTGACCATAGTCGGTGACAAGAAGTGCAACCTCGATCTGAAGGATAACGTGTTCTTCGGATGTGAGCTGTTTACCAACGTCATCCTACCTAACCAGAACAGTTACGCCTCCGCTGTGAAGATAACCAACACGTCCTTCAGGAACCTCACGAGGTTCAAGGGTGTCACGGACAACGCTTACAACAACGTCCCGATAACCGTCGTCGGTGATGGCAGACAGGCCTTCGCCGGATGCACTTCTCTTGAATCGGTAAGACTTTCCGACGGCCACATTTCGGAAAACATGTTCGAGGGAAGCGGAATAACCTCCGCCCCTGCGGTTGACGATAATGCCCTGGCCATCGAGGACAGTGCCTTCTCCAATTGTATCAAACTGAGGAGTTTCAGGCCTGCTGTACCTGTCACTTTCACAGGTACTTACGTGTTCTCCGGATGCACCAAGTTGGATACTTTCGATATCGTTCTCACGAAGGGGGAATACGATGAGTCCTGCATGCTTCCCAATGGGACCTTTACCGGTTGCAACGTGTTGAAGAAGGTCGTTATCGACACAGGGTTGGAGAAGCTACGTCTCGACACAGGACTGTTCGGATCGTGTTCCTTGATCGACACAGTGAGGATAGTGAATTCAGATACGGTCACCGTAGGGTCCAATGTGTTCGCTTCATCCGGTGCCCTGAGGGATTTCATCGTCGACGGCGGAGTGAAGGTGGTGGTCGAGGACAACGCGTTCAGGAATCTGAACTACCTTACGGGAATCCACTGTACGACCACGACACCCAACGATGCACCTATCGTCGGACACGATGCTATGTATGCGTTCTCCGGATGCACTAACTTCAGATCGGCACTAATCTACTTCGACGATCCAGTCGGGGAGAACTATATCGCGGAATCGATGTTCGAGGGATCAGGGTTGGTGTCGGTCAACATCTACGGTCCCGTCATATTGAAAGACAGGGCCTTTGCGAACTGTTCGTATCTTACCAGGTTCGTCAACGATGGAGCGGAGCTGACCTTGGACGGAATGTATGTTTTCATGAACTGCAATTCATTGAGGTCTTTAGAAATTACACTAGGCGCCGGTGCAGAGACTTATTGTTCCATTCCCGATGGAACTTTCACTGGTTGTGAACTTCTTAAGAGTCTGACAGTCCATGTACAGTCCAAGGTATTGGTCGTGGATTCCGGTACCTTCGGTTCCTGTTCCAACCTCGAGTCCGTCACGGTCGAGGGGGCCACAGGGGTCACCTTCGGATCCAACGCCTTCAGCTCCTCCGGAAAGCTGAGGACCGTCGACGTGGACACATACGTCACCGTCCACGAGAACGCATTCAGGGGGCAGACGGGCCTCGAGTCCATCGCCCACGGGTCCGCGGACGCCCCCGTCCGCGGGTTCGACGCCCTGTCCGCCTTCGCGGGATGCACCGCCCTGAGGTCCGTCCTCATCGACAGTCCCGACGAGGGCGTGGTGACCGTCCACGAGTCCATGTTCGACGGTTCCGGAATAACCAAGGTCGTCTTCGGCAAGCCCGTCTCCATCAAGGCGAGGGCCTTCTCCGGATGCGACCGCCTCGTCCACGTCGAGGGTGCCGCCATCGCCGAGATGAAGGAGAACGCCTTCGCGGGATGCGTCAGGCTCGAGACCCTGGACGCCACCGTCGGCGACCTCTCGGAGGCCGACAACGCCTTCTCCGGATGCACGAGGCTCTGCGAGGTCCACCTCGTGGCGGACGCCCTCCCCGAGTGCGTCCTCCCCAACGGCATGTTCTCCGGCTGCTCCCTGCTTGTCGGTGTGACCGTGGACCTCCGCGGCGACTCCTCGAGGTCCCCCAGCGTCCTCGTGTCGCCCACCGCCTTCCAGAACTGCTCGCAGCTGGTCTCGGTAGAGTTCCTCAACACCTCCTCCGGAACGGTCTACTTCTCCGACAACGCCTTCTCCGGCTGCTCCCTCCTCGCGGACGTGGTCGTCGGCGACGCCAGCCAGGAGCACCCCGTACTGGCAACCAAGAACGCATTCAGGGGCCTCCCCTCCCTCGTGGGCGTCCACGCCTACGACGGCTCCGACGCCGTCGTCGAGATCGACGGGGACGGTGCCTACGCCTTCGCGGGATGCACCGCCCTCAGGTCGGTGAGCCTCGCCGGCGACACCGTCTACGAACACATGTTCGAGGGGTCCGGCCTGGTGTCCGCCCCCGAGATGGCGTCCGCGGACGTGGCCGTCCACCAGAACGCGTTCGCCAACTGCTCCAAGATGAAGGAGTTCAGTCCCGCCTACTCCGTGGCCATCGTCGGCATCGGAGCCTTCGAGGGCTGCCCCTCGGTCGAGGAGATGGACCTGCACTTCA
>JAKSHW010000034.1 GCA_024399195.1 archaeon
ACATCCCAAATGGGTCTGCATGCTCAGCTATCACTTTAATTGCAGACCCGCCCTCTGTCCAAGCGATCATCCCTCGCCGGACATCCTCTAAGGAGAGCATCCAAAATCTCCGTCCGGACCTGGATCCATCCCACCAGGTCCGGGGTTTTTGTTTCAGGAAACGGTCATTCTGTCGCCGATCTTGTTCAGGAGATAACTGAGCGACAGTCCGATGACCACGAACACTATGCCGACGGGGAGATCGGAGAGGTCTCCGAGCTTCACGGATACGTCGTACAGTATGGTTACCAACGAACCAACGGTGAGACCGAGTATCGCCATCATCGTTATATGGTGGTGGTTTTCCAAAGAGTAGTGGATCACTTTCGAGAACAGCAGCACACCGACGATGGCACCTATCACGATAGGCAGCAGAAGTCCCATGTCCATATCGGACACCGCTTTCGTGAACGGTCCGAAAAGACCTATGACCACGAGGATGGTGGAATGGCTGAGGCCAGGGAGGAGGATCGATACCGCGACTATCACTCCGACCAGCACCATTACGATGAACGATACGGGGTCGTGTCCTATCTGCATTTCCGCCCCGTCGTTGTATGCCAGGAGGGCGATCATCGCCACCATTATGGCCATGCCGATAACAAACGAAACGATTCCTGCAGTACTGGAATCTTTCTTTTCCTTTGTATTGCACATATTGTATATCGTGGGTATCTGTCCACCGATGAGTCCGACGAACAGCAGCATGATCTCGAACTGGTGGTCGTCTATAACCGTGTCCAACAGTTTTGCGGTCAGGACGAACCCTATCCCTGCACCGAGTATTATGAAGAAAAGGTACCAGAAATCCTTTATAAGGTAGGTCCTCAGACGGGACATGTCCCTGATCACACGTTCGTAGGCCTTCATTATCACCAGCATCGTGGATCCGCTGATCCCGGGGAGCATGGAGGCGATACCGGCGATGATACCGATCACCAGCTCCTTGATGGTGTTCGATGGTTTCTCCATGGGTGCCCATACACGATTGACTACTATAAGGATTGGAGTAGACTTTTGTGTTTTTCCATGTTGGATTAATAATATATCCATGACGGTTGGATTAGTTATTGTATAATTTTTTCATTAAGATTGAATATTTTTGGGTAAAGAATTAGATAACATGAATTTTTATTAATTTTTTATAATGCCAATTTCTGCATTATACTACAACACATAATAATTATTATATACCAGTGGTTTTATTTTTACACTCGATATAGGTGTTTCATAAAATAAACGATCTGACCTAGTCGGATCGGGAGCAAAAGATCAAATGCATATTATGGAAGGATACCTTGAACCGGTCTGGTGCATAGTCTGGTTCGCGATCATGATCCCCTTTGTGGTCATAGGTGTCAAAAAAATCGTTCAGATCTTCAGAGAACACCCTGAGCAGAAGATGACCGTTGCACTGTCCGGTGCATTCATTTTCCTTATTTCTTCGCTTAAGCTTCCCTCTGTTACTGGATCTAGTGCACACCCCACCGGAACCGCCCTCGCAGTCGTCCTTTACGGAGTCTCCGTCTGTTCCGTTCTGTCCGCAATCGTCCTCATCCTCCAGGCCCTTCTTCTGGCCCATGGAGGACTTACCACCCTCGGAGCGAACTGCGTCTCCATGGGTATCATCGGCCCTCTCATAGGTCTTCTCTTCTGGAGAGCCCTTATCCGTGGAGGAGTCAAAGTACAGATCTCCATGTTCATCGCCGCATTCCTTGCGGACCTCCTGACCTACGTCGTCACCGCTTTGCAGATGACCCTTAACGTCGTCACCGCAAACGGTGCGGACTTCGTCGGATCCTTCGTCGACTTCATGTCGATCTACGCCGTCACCCAGGTCCCCCTCGCCATCGTCGAGGGTATCATCTTCGCCATCTTCGCACAGTACCTCGTCACCTCCAGGCCCGACATCCTCGGAATCGGCGGTGCAGAGGTCGCTCCTCTCGATGACGATGAGGCAATCGTCCAGTCCAAGAAGAACGTCAAGATCTACGCTGCGGCTTTCGCAGCCATCGCCATCATGTGCATCGCCTTCCTCGGATACGGTGCAACCCAGGGATACGAGTTCGGAGGTTCCGACGATTCCGGAGGAGAGATGGCGGAAGAGTACGAATACGAGCCTTGGACCAACGGTATCTGGGGCGACTACGAGCTTCCCGGAGAGACCGAGTCCCTCCTCTTCGCTGTCCTTGCGGCAGTGGGTGCCGTCATCATCGGATACTTCATCGGTGTCAGCAGTACCAAGAAGAAGTACCACATCGAGGACGACGACGAGTATTCGTCCCCTTATGAGACGGACTGATCCCTATGACCCTCGCCGCCGATAAAGAGAAAGAATCTGACGTGGGCGGTGGGGGTAAAACCCCTTCCCGTTCGGGTGCGTCCTCCGTCACCGACCAGGTGCAGATGGACGAGCTCGCCTACAGTTCCAGGATGCTTTCATGGCCTCCTCTGGGAAAACTGATGCTGACCCTTTTCCTTCTGTTCGTCGGTCTTTTCACCGACAGCATAATCGTACCTATGATCACGTTCTGCATAGGTATCTGCCTCATGGTCTACTCCACGAACATGCGTCTGCCGCTTCTGATCGCCATCGCGATCCTCGAGGCGGTCGCCATAATGGTCCTTGGAAGCGGGATGATCTCTATCATGGGAGACCACCACGACCCTGCGATATTCCAAGGACACATCCTCTGGTTCGATGCATACATGACCGTGGAGAGCTTCAACAAGGCATGGCTGATCTTCTTCAGGGCCATCGCAGGCGTCACCCTGATGTTGAGCTTCGCCAGTTCCACCCCCATACCCCACCTCGCCCTCGCATGCAGGCGTCTGCACGTCCCCAGGGAGATCACCGAGCTCATCGTGCTTGTCTACAGGTACGCCTTCCTCCTTCTCGAGAGGATGCTCGTCATGATCAGTGCGGCGAAATGCCGTTTGGGATACAACGGACCTCTGAAGACCATGAAGTCCTATGCAGGAGCCATGGTCGGCACCTTCATCTTCTCTATGGAGATAGCGGAGAAGTCGGAGGCCACCCTCGCATGCAGGAACTACAGGGGTTTCTTCCCCATCTACCGCATGCCGGCCAAGGTCGCCTGGCCCTGGCCTGTGATATCCGTGGTGTCCGTCGTGGCCCTCTATGTGTTCGGAATGTACACCGCGGACGTCATCGACATGTACAAGTTGTTCGCACCTCTTCTCGGATGGTGATATACTGCAGCCTATTTTCGAAATGAAAGATGTGAGTTTCACACACAGTTCGGCACTTCCCAACGTATTGGACTCCATCAACCTCTCCGTGACGAAAGGTTCCCGTTCCGCCATCATGGGCGCCAACGGTGCCGGAAAGACCACTTTCTTCTACACCCTCATGGGTGTCTACAAGCCACAGAAGGGAGAGGTCCTGTTCGACGGAGAACCTATAGAATATTCCAAGAAGGGTCTTTCGAAGGTCCGTTCCAAGATCGGGATGGTCCTGCAGAACCCGGACGAACAGCTTTTCTCCACCATCGTGGAGGAAGACATAGCATTCGGACCCATGAACCTCGGTATCCCGAGGGACGAGATCGACATCAGGATCGACCGTGCCCTCAAGGACGTCAGGATGACCGGTTACCGTTCGGTCCCTCTCCATCAGCTTTCGGGCGGACAGAGGAAGAGGATCGCGATCGCCGGTGCCTTGGCGGTACAGCCCGAGGTCATGATCATGGACGAACCTACCGCAGGTCTCGACCCCCAGGCGTCATTGGAGGTCATGGAACTCGCGGAGAAGCTCCATCTCAGAGGGGTCACCGTGCTTGTCTCCACCCATGATGTGGACCTCGCGTATTCCTGGTGTGACGACGTACACGTCCTCAGACACGGCAAGTGCATCTACAGCGGCACTTCGGAGGGATTCTACTCCGACCGTGAGAACGTATACCTCTCAGGTCTCCTACAGCCTTCGACCTACACCATGAACCGCGAGATCGCGTTGATATGCGGTACCGACGAATCCCCCTACCCCAGGAAGGTGTGCGAATACCTTTCGAAGATCGGAAAGGGCGGTAAGACGCCCGGTACGGTGTACCTTCTGCCATATGAGGAAGGCACCGGTCTCACCGACCGTCTTTCCAAGGTCCCCTCCGATGCGAGGGTGGGTGTCTACGGTTCCGATGCGAGGAACCAGGCATCGGATGAAAGGTGCAGGGTCGACTTCTATTTCGACGGTCTGGATTCCTGTTTCACCGATGCAGTGCTCGGAAAGGATTCCGTTCTTGTCTACGATTCTGTCTACAGCCCTCTTATCGAGGAGCAGGTCGCGGCCTTGAAGGGATTCGGTTCCGATATCTCCACGGAGGTGGTCATGTGAGCGAACCCGTGCTTGAACTCGAGAACATCGTGTTCTCCTATGGAAAAGGCATCGATCCCGCATTGAACGGTGTATCCCTCAGTGTCGGGAGAGGTGTCAAGACCGTGATCCTCGGTGCGAACGGTGCAGGTAAATCCACCCTGTTCGGAATAATGAACGCATTGTACAGGCCTGACAAAGGTACTGTGAAGTACAACGGTGTACCGTACGTCTACAGGAAGAAGGCGGTCACCAGGATACGTACCGACGTATCGATCCTCTTCCAGAACCCCGACGACATGCTTTTCAAGCCCTATGTGGGGCAGGACGTCGCATACGGGCCGGAGAACCTCGGACTTCCAAGTGCCGAGGTGGAGATACGCGTCAGGGATTCCCTCAGGGCCGTCGGAATGCTCGAATACCGTGACAAACCCACCATGAGGCTGTCCTACGGTCAGAGGAAGAGGGTGGCCCTTGCAGGCGTCCTTGCCATGCAGCCCAAGGTCCTCATCCTCGACGAACCGACCGCGGGTCTCGACCCCCAGATGGCGAGCGAGGTCATGGAGATCGCCGAACAGCTCCACAGGAACGGTACGACCGTCATCATGTCGTCCCATGACACCGATCTGGTGTATTCCTGGGCCGACGAGGTGCATGTGCTCATGAACGGCAGATGTGTCTATTCCGGTGTCCCTGAAGGATTCTACAGGGACAAGAACAGTGTATATCTCGCAGGTCTTCTACAGCCCAAGGTCTTCCTTATGAACGAAGGCCTTGCGACCTTGACGGGATGTTCCGTGGAACCGTACCCCCGTACACGTTCCCAGCTTGTCGGTAAGACCATAGGTTCCGGAAGGGGCTGCGGCAGGCTATACGTCCTTCCCGTTCCCGGAATGGCAAGCGACGAGACCGTCGTGAAGGCGTTGTCCGTCGCCGGTATATCCGATATGCCCAAGGGAATCTATGGAAGAAGCGCCAGGAAGGCCAGGAACATAGCGTCCGTCGGTATAGATTACATGTACGACGGTCCTGAGAACTGTTTCCTGAAATGCATGGAAGGAAAGGATTCACTTCTTCTATGCGATCCCGACATGGTCGATATCGTCGTATCGATGGTATCGGTCATGGCTTCAGACGGTTTCGGCACCATAGAATGTTCCGTTCTGGAACCTGCTGAGAAAAGGGAACGCAAAACACCCAAGAAATGATCTTAACACCGGATGGGACCAAGGTTCTGTCCGGCCCTTTCTTTTTGCTTTTGGACCTATTTGTATCTTGGTCGGAGAATTTCCGTATCGAAATTCCGTTTACGGTCCAGATCCATCGGTTTATCGAGTGAATCGGATGGTCTGATTCAAAAAATCTCTGTTGGAACTAAATGAACTCGAAGAAGCGAGAAACCTGAAGAACAAAAAAAGAAGGGATTGGTGCAACCGTCGGGATTCGAACCCGAGTGGCAAGCTTGGAAGGCTTGAATCCTAACCAGCTAGATTACGGTTGCAACTAAACCTCAATATAGCGGTGTACTATATATAATTTTCTATCAATTCGGTCGTTATCGCCCGAAAACGGACCGTTTTCCCCTGGTTTAAGTGATAGTATCTAATATCTTCCACACATTTGGTAGGACTATGGCGGATGGGACCGTTTTTAACGACAGGGGTGTGATTTTCAGAGGAAACGACGATGAATTCCTCTGGAATCTGCTCAACAGATACGAGGCCTACGAGAACGACTTCGGAAAACAGAAGAAGGTCATTGAGGAGTTCATGAAAAGGATCGAAGAGATCCAAAAACAGAACGATCTCAATGACGCCGAGACCGAAGAGTCGAAAAGACGTATATTCAAAAAGAAATCCACATCGAAACCTGCAAAGGTTTTCATCTCTTCACAGATCCTTTCACGTGCGATAGTGCTCTTCAAGAACATGGGGGACGAGTGGACCACACACGTAAAGGAACTGACCAAAATGGGTCGTCCTTCCGATTATGAGCATATCTACACTGCGATAAAGGTGTTTTTGGACTGCAATATGCCTGCAGAGGCCAAGAATCTGTTCAAACAGATCAAAGTCCAGCTCCTCAGCTTCGGATACAGGTACACCAGGGCCTGTCTGGAGATCAACGAAAAAGGAGTGTCCGAGGCCAAGACGGACCTCGAATACTGTTTCAACTGCGATACTGTAAACGAGGAACTCCAATCCTCGTTGATACATGTAGTGGGAAAGGATTGGCTCGCCCTCAGGGCTTTGGACTGTCTGTTCTATGACATGTCTGTCGACAAGATATCCAGAAAGGATTCGTTCGAATACAGGTTGTACGAGATCTACTCCATTTGGTGCTCTGGTAAGTTCGAAAAGGCCAAAGAGATGGTCGATGAGCTTCCCGAACATCCGTACAAGCATATCCTGAGGGCCAGGATGTACCGTGCCTCGAACACTGACAGATTCCTTCCCAAGAAGGTCTCCGATTACCGTATGGGTATGTTCGGCAGGATCGTCAAAAAATCCCCCAGGTCCGAATCGGGGTTCAAAGTGAAATTCTGGCCCAAGAAAGAGCAGTCGGTAGGAAACATTGACGAGGTCATCGATCTTGACAAGGCGAAAAAGGACCTCGACAAGGCGATCGAAGAGTATTCCATCGTTTTGAACGGTGACAATCTGTTTTTCGTGGTATGCGAACTCGGAGAAACCTATCTGGATGCACATAAATCCGACCTGGCGGTGATGTGTTTCAACCGTGCGTTGAAGATATGTTCCTCGTCCATGCGTGCGTGGAAAGGTCTGGTAAAGGCCTATCATCAGAAAAAGGACAGCGAACAGGCGAATAAGGCCGCATCCTATATCCTGGATTCCGAACTTGCGACCGTAGATGACTATCTGTACTGTGGAAACCTGCTTCATGAGCTCGGTTTCAAGGAAGAGGTCCTTCACATCGTGAACACCGTGCTCCGTTCATGTCCTGACCATCCTCAGGCACATCTGTTGGAATCGAAGGTCCATTTCAAGAGCGGTAAGTACAAGAGTGCCGTGAAATCCTCCGATCTGGTCATAAAAACGAAAAAATGCGATTCCGAGATCTATTCCCAGCTCGCGGAGATCCGTCTCGGTATGGGGAATGTCGGAAAGGCCGAGGAGTATGCGAGAAACGCCGTGTTGCTGAACTCAAACTCCATCCATGCCAATCTGATGGCCATGGAGGTCTACAAGTACCGCGGAAACATGGGCCTTACCGAGGAGTTCTGCAGGAACGTCCTTAACCTGGATAAGGAGAACATCATCGCATTGAGGGCGATGAGGGATCTCGATCTCAAGATAGATATCGACGGTTCCACCGATTCCATCGATGTCGACAGGACCTTGGAGGACATCAGGAAGGCCTTGAAGAACGGGGAGTACGCAGAGGTGCTGAAGAGCTGTGAGTATGCGGACAGCAGGTTCGAGAACAATGTGGATCTGCTACGTTACGAAGGCAGTGCCCACTATGCTTTGAAGAATTACGAAAAAGCCTCCGAATCGTTTCTGAAAGCGGCGGAGATCGCCATGAAAGACCCGTCTCTCTGGCATTCCAAGGGACTTTCCGACGAGAACATATCGAATTACTATTGGACCCACATGATGGTCGCAAAAAGGAAACACGACAAATCGTCCGAATTAGATTATAGGGATAAATGGAAAAGCAAGCTCAAGGAGGCACAGGACGCTTTCGGAAAGGCATTGCTGCTCGATACCGATTCCGCCGCATATTGGAACTCGTACGGTTTTGTCATGGAGAAACTGGGTGATGACAACGGTGCCCTCATAGCCTACAACCACTCCATCCAGTTGGACCCCAAGGAAGTGTTCGCCCTTTCGAGAAAGGCCATAATCCTTTCAAAGCACAAGAAGCACAAGGAGGCGGACTATTTCATCGATCTTGCGATGAACACCGTCAACAGTTCAAAGCAGAAGGAGGACGAGGGGAAGGGTATCGTCGCTATCCTGCGTAGGGTGTTCAGAATCCCAAGGCGCAGGAAAGGCAAAGGGGCCGAATCCCCCATCGACCGCGCGGTAAACCTTGAGGCCGGCGATGCAATAGTCAGGAAGACCAAGATGAAGATCCTCTTTTCGGCATCGATGGGTCATACGGACATCGAGAAGATAGGGGATTGGTTCAAGAAGAACGACAAACACGACCTGTGGACCATATCCTGCCTCATCGTCGCATATGTCCGTGGAAACGACCTTTCCTCCGCAGGTAAGATCCTGAAGGATGAGAACACCACCATCAGGAACATCCTCAACGAATCCTTGGACATAACCTATGAGAACGAACCCATCATCTCCGCCAGGATCCCTCTCCTTTTGGCCATCGCGGAATACTACTCCGTGTGCGAGGACTATGACAAGGAGTTCGAGGTCCGTATGAAACTATATGATATGGGGTGTCTGGACCCCGTCAACTATGAACGTTGCCGTTCCCTGCTCATAATGCGTGACCGGACCGACGAAGCCTCCAAGCTCATACCTCCCATCGAGGACATGTACATATCCGACAACGATGACGAGGGTCTTTACAACCTGGCCGTCTACCATCGTAGCCTCGGCGAATTCAGCAAGGCCCATGAGTACATCGATATGCTTATCAAAGAACACCCAAGGGACGAGGACAAATACATCTTCAAAGCGGACCTTTACAATATGTCCAAGAACATGAAACAGGCCATATCCACCTTGGAGGATTTCATCGGGGTCAACAAGGAAAGTCCGATGGTCCTCTCGGTCCTAGGGGACTACCTTCTGAAGACCAATGAGGTATCCAAGGCGATCGACTGCTACATCACCGCATATAACTACGCCCCCAAGGATTCGATGTGTCTGAAGATAGCGGACTCCTACAATTCCATAAAGAGGACCAAAGAGGCCATGATGTGGTACCGTAAGGTCAACAGCTACTCTCCCAACTATGCCCAGGCCGTGAAGGAGCTCGCATGGCTGTTCTACAGCGAACATGATTACGACAATGCCTTCGAGGTGTTGAACGACTACAGGAGCGAGAACAACGAAGTCACCGGGGACATGTACGCCCTGTACGCGTTGATCTACGGTGAGAAGGACGACCTTGAACTGATGGAGGAATCCTACCATAACGTGATCAGGGAATCCATCGTTGAAAGGGCCCTGATAGAGGCTCTCGTGGACGTCCTGAACAAAAAAGGCCGCCATACCTTGGCCAAACCCCTGCAGGACAGGCTATCTACCTCCCAATCGATGGACAAGACCGTTCTCGACTGTGCCGTGAAGATGCTGGAGACCTCCATCAAGATGTCCAAACATCTGGACGACAACGATGTGCTCGACAGCATACAGGGATTCTCCGATGACATCCTTACGGAGGCATCTAACTACCTGGAGTCCGGATATTACGATGAGGTCGAGTATGGAAGCGATGAGTTCCTCAACTTGGAGAAGCAGACCTACGACCTTGTCAACGAGATCCCGGGCCTTAGGATGGACAGGGTCACCGTCGTGGAGGCCTATATCTGCATGAAACCGTCCATAGACGATTCGAAGAAGCTTGTCGACTATGTCAGAAAGGCATTGAAAGCGGAGCTTATCGACTGCCCTAAGGAGCTCATCGATAAATCGGACGAGTTCGAACCTGGAACGACCTTGGAACAGATAATGGAAAAGGCGGGGCTCGGTATCTACCAAGCCCGTATGGTACTGTCCGAGGTCAATAATCGGTCATCTCACTTTTCATGAACTCTCTCATGAGGCAGGTGGCGTAATTTCCTTTGGGAAGACTGAAGGATACATTGTAGGTCGAATCGCCTATGGTGTATCCGAGGTCTTTCACAGGGCATACGATCTCCCTTCTGCTGCCTGTGGACGAACAGTGGGGGAGTGACGTAAGGACGAAGTCCTTCTCCTCGATATGGTTCTCCGAGATCACTTTTCTCTCGATCTCGCCCATTTCTCCCTCTGCAAGGAGGGTGTCGCTTCCGAAAAGTGCGATGGTGACGTAGGCACGTTTCAGTTTGAGCTGTCTCTCCACCATGTCGATGTTCTTTGAGGTCGTGAGGACCTGTTTGTCGTGGTCGGGTATGCCGTCCGCATCCAACGGAACAACGACATCGCCGACGATCGGGCGGTTGAGGGGGATGTCTCTGGCGATCCTCTCGCTGAGCATCAGGTTGAAAAGATATGATTGGTAGGCATGGATGAACATCATCTGCAGGTTCGTGGGCATGCATGCGATGGCACCTGTCCAATCTCCGGGTTTATCCACGATGTATTGGACCATTGTCTTCTCGAAGCTCATGGTCTCGGGCATCTCGTTGATGAGCTCGGGCCATTCGTCGACGTTCCTGAGCTTCTCACGCATCTCCGCCGCCTTGGTGTCCTGGCTGGCTGACACGGAAGGGTCGCAGACATAGCTCATGACCGCACCTTCAACATCGCCTTTGGCGATCTTCTCGCCGACGATATGCGTGATAGGGCGCATCACTCCGAATCTCTGGACTCCGAAGTAGTTGGGGAAACCTCCGAGTTTCTTGACACCTGCGGCCACCTCTCCGACGATTGATTCGACCTCGTCCTTGGGTTTGGTGATCCCGGTGACACGGATGTCGAAACGGTTGCCGATGAGGTCTCCGATCTGTATCTTGCGTTTGGAGGTGTAGGTGTCGGTGACGTTCAGGTCTTTCAGGTTGAGTTTCCCAAGCTGTTCAGGGGGGCATTCGAAGGACATAAGCTGGGATGTGACGGCCCTTTTGTCCTTGGTGCCTGCGAAACTGATCCTTTCCCTTGACATGTTCAGTTGACGGGACATGAGGCGTACCATGTGGTTGGTCTCCCAGTTTCTGGCGGTGACCTTCGCGATGGTGTATTTGCCTCCGTCTGCAGGTTCGGGGTGTATGGAGATCTCGTCGACGACGAAGTCGTCGGGACTGACCTTCAGACGTCCTCCCGTTCCGTCGGATTCGCTGAAGTAGTATTTCATACCGATATTCGCTTCGGCGGTCCTGCATTCCCTGAACGTCATTTCCGACTCACTCGTCGATGGTTGAGAAATAGTCTTTGAAGTCAGCGGCGGCCTGGAGGAGGGCTTCCTGGTAGGTTCCGTCTTTGATCTGGAGCTCGAGGAAGGGGTCGACGAGGTCGGGGTGCTCCACGATGTACCTTGCGTACACGACGTTCTTGTTGCTGTTGAGACCGTGGATGATAGCCTCGATAACAGTGGTGTTGATGTCGGTCAGTTTAAGCCTGACCTTCTTTCCGTCATCGGTTTTACTAATGACTTCGATCTGCATAGCGACGTCTATCATGCAGGACACTTTAAAGGTTTGGTAAATACGTTCCAGAAGGTCCCTGTCGACGTCTCCCCGTCTAAGGCGACAGATGCAGGCGGAACCCCAAAAGCATGGTCTCGCTGACCACCAGGCCCTTTATCGAACGTCTCACGAACATCTCGTACCTGAACGTCCCCAGGGCCTCGCGGCAGGCCTTTCTGTCTTTCCTGTAATCCTCGGCGTGTTTGGAGAACATGGCCTTCCACCCCGAGATCCTTTTGTCGATATCGGCGGTGAGGGAATCCTCGCCTGTTTCCTTGAGGCCGACCTTCCTGTCCGTGACAGCGACCCCGTGGTCACGGCATATCCTGGTCCAGAGGTCCCATTCCTGGTTGGCGGGGAACGAGGTGTCGAAACCTCCTGCAGACAGGACCGCATCCTTTCTCACCAATGGGAACGAGGTGGACCCGATCCAGTTCTCCTGCAGGATGTTCCCTCTTTTGATCGGGAATTCGGCTCCGTCCATGTCGTACGGGGAGGACACGATGCCTATACCGCCCACCATGGCCGCACATTGGTCTTCCAGCCTGTTGCGGTACCATACGTCGTCATCGTCGAGGAATGCGAGAAGGTCGTTCGAACTGTGCTCGATACCAATATTCCTGGCCTCGGCCGAGTTGCTTCCGGGGGAATCGATGATCACTGTGTTCTCGGAAATCCCGATATCCAGACCGTTTCTCCCTGCGTTGACTATGACTATCTCGTCAGGCGGGAGGGTCTGGTCTAGCATGCTCCTGTAGGCCCTTGCGAGGACCTCCGGAGGTCTGTTACAGGTGGTCAGGATGCCGGTGATTCCCATACGGTGCGGTATCGTCATCGGGGTTTATGTCATCTGCGGATGCACTGTCGGTCAGTTTCGGTGACCCCACGGTTATGTTTTTAAAAGGTCTGCAGGATAATCGTCCCGATGGAGTACCTTAACCTTCCCGGAATCGTTCCAGACCGGATAGAGAAACGCAGATACCAGATGAACATCGCCGCCGCTTGTATGAGGGCGAACACCCTGGTGATCCTGCCGACCGGTCTCGGTAAGACTGCCGTGGCCCTCATAGTCTCGGTCGATTCCCTGAACAAGGGGAAGAAGGTGCTCATAATGGCCCCCACGAAGCCTCTCGTGGACCAGCACAGTACGTTTTTCACGGATATCCTGACGAACCACAAGGTGGCTGTCATGAACGGCCATATGTCGCCTGCCAAAAGGGCTTTGGCGATGTCCGAGAACGATCTCATCGTCTCCACCCCCCAGTCGGTGGCAAACGACCTGGAGAACGGGCTCTACTCGTTGGACGGCTTCGGTCTGGTGATCTACGACGAGGCCCACCGCGGTGTAGGCAACTATGCCTACGTCACGGTGGCGAAATACATCCCCAAGGGTACGACCAGCATGGGTATGACCGCATCCCCCGGTTCCGATATCAAGAAGGTCGAGGAGATGTGCGACAATCTCGACATAGCCCGTATAGAGGTCAGGTCCGACGACGACCCCGACGTGTCACCTTACGTCTTCGATACCTATGTCAACCGTATCGTGGTGAAGATGCCCAAGGAGCTGATCGACATATCCGATTCGCTCAGACGCATAGTCGACCGTTATTTCGGGGAACTGATGTCCATGCGTTTCGCCACTCCCGGATGGCCTCCTTCCGTGAAACATATGCTTTCGATAGGGTCCCAGCTGCAGATGAGGTTGGCGAGAGGGGAGAAGACGTTCAACGTATACCGCGGGCTCACGGCACAGTCCGTATGTATCAAGGTCCTCCATGCGATCACCCTTGTGGAGACGCAGGGGATGTCCGCCCTGCGTGCATACATGCGCAGGTTGAACGAGACCGCGGAGACGGAAGAGGCGACCCGTGCGGACAAGGAACTTGTCAAGACCCAGGAGTATCTCGACATATGGAACATCGTCAGGGATTCCCGTATAGAACACCCCAAGATATCGCGTATAATGGGACTTGTCAGCCAGATGCTCTATGACAATCCCAACAGCAAGATGATCGTGTTCACCCAGTACCGCGAGTCCTGTGACATCCTCGTGGAGAAGCTCTCCAAAGTGGAGTCCGCGAAGGTATGCAAACTGATAGGACAGTCCAAAGGCGGTCTGAAACAGAAGGAGCAGGTCGGTATCCTCGACGATTTCCGTGAGGGTCTGTACAATGTCCTCGTGTGCACATCCGTCGGCGAGGAGGGCCTTGACATCAGCAGTACCAACGCCGTCATCTTCTACGAACCCGTATCGTCGGAGATCCGTACCATCCAACGCAGAGGAAGGACCGGAAGGAAGAACGACGGGGAGGTGTATGTCCTGATAGCCGGTGGAACCATGGACGAGGCCGTCGACTGTTCGAGCAAGAAGAAGGAGACCATGATGAGGAGCCGTTTGGAGACCCTCGGACACGATCTGAGCAAAAGACGCAACCTTTCCACCTATCAGTTGGGCATAGATTATTTCTAAAAAACATTACATCGGAACAGATACCATGCTATTCAGTGAGATCGCAAAGACATTCGACAGGCTGGAGTCGACCACACGCCGTCTCGAGATGACGGACATCCTCGCGGAGTTCATCAAGACCGTGAACCCTGCTGAACTCAGGGAGGTCGTATACCTTTCCGTAGGAAGGCTCCATCCCGATTTCTGTCCGCTCGAGCTTGGAATGGCTGACAAGCTCGTCCTCAAGGCCATCGTCTCAGTTTCCGGAAAGAAACAGTCCGATGTGGACGAGATGTGGATCAAACTCGGCGATCCCGGGCAGGTGGCCGAACAGTGTATCTCGAAGAAGAAGCAGATGACCCTCTTCTCCGAACCCCTTACGTTCCAGACCGTCATCGATGTGCTGTCTGCGATCGAGGTGACCACCGGAAAGGATTCGCAGGACAAGAAGATGAAGCTTCTGTCCCGTCTTCTCCACGAGTCGAGCGCCGTCGAGGCAAGATACCTGTGCAGGATCGTGACCGGACGTATGAGGGTCGGTGCCGGTTCCATGACCCTTATGGACGCATTGGCGATAGCCTTTGCCACCAAGGAGGAACGTCCTGAGATAGAGAGGGCGTTCAACATCACATGCGACCTCGGACTCGTTGCCGAGACCCTTGCCGCGGGAGGAATGGAGGCCGTCAAGAAGATCAAGGTGTCCGTCGGAAGCCCCGTCAAGGTGATGCTCGCCGAACGTCTCCGTACTTTACCGGAGATCATGGACAAGTTCGAAGGAAAGTGTGCTTTCGAGTACAAGTACGACGGTATCCGTGTGCAGGCACACATCAAGAAAGGTGCGGACGGTTTCGTGAAGCTCTACTCCAGGAGGTTGGAGGACTTGACCTCCAATTTCCCGGACATCGCCGAAGCACTGAAGAACCAGTTGAAGGGCAACGAGGCGATCATCGAGGGTGAGTGTGTGGCTTATGATCCGGCCACCAACACCTTGAAGCCTTTCCAGAACGTCACCCACCGTAGGAAGAAACACGGTATGTCACAGGCCGTGGAAGAGATTCCTGTGAGAATCTTCATGTTCGACCTTCTCTACAAGGACGGAACGGACTATACGCTCACCTCATACAGTCACCGCAGACTGATGTTGGAGACCTCTTTCAACGACAACACCGAAGGGCCTTACGACCTCGTGGGCTATAGCGAGAGGGAGATCATCTCCACCGAGGAGCATGCACAGGAGTTCTTCGATAAGGCCATAGCCGCCAAATGCGAAGGAATCATGGCAAAAGCCCTCACCGACAGTTCCATCTATCGCGCTGGGTCCAGAGGATTCCTGTGGATCAAATACAAGAAGGACTACACCCAGGCCCTGGTGGACACTTTCGATCTCGCCGTCGTAGGTGCGTTCTACGGTATGGGTAAGAGGGCAGGTGTGTACGGTGCCCTTCTCATGGCATCTTACGACCCCGACACAGGACGTTTCGGAACCACCTGCAAGCTCGGTACCGGTTTCGACGATGCGTTCCTTGCGGCCCTTCCCGGAATGTTGGAGGCCTACAAGAGCAACACCAAACCTTCTTCCTTGGATGCCGAGATGGTCCCCGATGTGTGGTTCCTTCCCGGACTGGTCCTGGAGGTCACCGCGGCCGATATCAGTCTGAGCCCCATCCATACCGCGGCCTTCGGAACGATAAAGGAGGATTCTGGACTCGGACTGCGTTTCCCCAGGTTCACAGGCAAGGTCAGGGATGACAAGACCCCTGAACAGTGTACCACTTTCGAGGAGATCAAGGAATTCTATGAACTCCAGGAAGAAAGGGATGTCCAGGAACCTGTGGATGCTGTGGAGGAATGAGCTCGATCCCGGCCCTTAGGGGGTCGGGAAACGTTCTTTCAAAAGGGGACCGAAGACTCTCGGTCCTGAATCCTATAATATATGTATATTAGGAAAAGGAAGACCGCCCCCTAAGGGACGGCTTTTAAATTATAGATTTAAGCGGAACCGCAGCCACCGCCACAGGAGGCGCAGCCGTTGAAGTTGGGGTTACGGATGGAAAGTCCCGTACCGAAGTTGGGGTCGTCGACGAACTCGATGACACAGTCCTTGAGTGCGGTCTCGGTCTCTTCATCGTAGTACATCTGGAAACTCTTGGCGGTGGTGTCGACCTTCTCGCCTTCTTTTGCTTCCTGCTGGAAAGACATTCCGAACTGGGGTCCGGAGCAGGCGTATCCGGAAAGGTAGATCTTGATTCCCCATCCGACTTTCTGGTTCTTCTCAAGAAGTCCGTCGATGAATTTCTCAGCGTCTTCGGTTATGTTGACCATAAGTGTGTATTCGTGGAATTGGTATTAAAAGAATAGGTTCGCCTAAATTCCATACTGCCGTTGTAG
>JAKSHW010000035.1 GCA_024399195.1 archaeon
GTCATTATGTTGACCGGTTTCTGGTTGTTCATTCCAGCGATGGTACCGAACTCCGCAGCCGTAGTGTTCGGAAAGAAATGGAGTACGAAGATAGACTTCGGAAGAAGCTGGAGAGGTAAAAGGATCTTCGGCGACGGTAAATCCTGGGGAGGTTTCTTCGGAGGGGCGTTCTCCGGTATTCTCATAGGGCTTATCATGATCGCCATCGCATCCCTCTGGGATTCCGAGAACTACGGAGGTTATGGAGGGTTCATGGGCAACATCGGCATCCTCTGCACCCTTGCGTTCGGTTCCCTTCTCGGAGACCTTACCGGAGCGTTCATAAAGAGGAGGATCGGACTGGAGAGGGGAGCGAAAGCCCCTGTCCTCGACCAGTACGACTTCGTTGCAGGAGGACTTCTCGTCACAGCACTGTTCTTCCCCAACTGGGTATACGATACCTATATTGGCGGGGAGCACATATTCGCATTGATATTCCTTATAGTCATCATGTTCGCCATCCACAGGGGAATGAACATCATCGGCTACAGGGCCGGACTCAAGAAAGAGCCTTGGTGATTAACATGAGCGATCTCAAGAAAGCATTGGAAGAATGTGGCGCACTTCAGTTCGGCGAGTTCACCCTCGCATCCGGAGCCAAGAGCAGCTACTACATCGACATCAAGAAAGCAAGCACCAAACCCGAAGTCCTTTCCATCATCGCGAAGGATATGGCCGCCAAGATCAAGGAGCTCGGACTCGCCCCTGCACGTGTCGCAGGTGTCGTTCTCGGTTCCATCCCCCTTGCAACCGCACTTTCCCTTGAGACCGGAATCCCTCTCCTTATGGTTCGTAAGGAGAAGAAGGACCACGGTACCGGAAAGCTCGTCGAGGGAGACCTCGCAGAGGGCGACAAGGTCCTTGTCGTGGAGGACGTCATCACCACCGCCGGTTCCAGTATGAAGGCCATCCAGGCCCTCAGGGGAGAAGGAGCGGTCGTCGAGAAGGTCTTCTCCGTCATCGACCGTGAGGGAGGCGGAAGGGAGAACCTCGCCGGTATCGGCGTAGAGCTTACCGCACTCGTCAAAGGCAGCGAACTCCTCGGAGGGAAGAACTGAATGATCGAGCCTGGGAAGGACTGCAGACTTTGCGGACTGTGCGAAGGACGCACAAATCTCGTCCTCCCCAGCGGAGATCTCGACTCCCCCGTCGTCCTGGTGGGGGAGGCCCCCGGTGAGAACGAAGACCTTCAGGGAAAGCCCTTCGTAGGCCGTGCCGGGGACATTCTTAACAAATACATGGCGGAGGTAGGTCTGGACCGTGGAAGGGTCATGATCACCAATACCGTCAAATGCAGACCCCCTGACAACCGTGCTCCCGAAGAGGACGAGATGGCGGCCTGCAGACCTTTCCTCAATTCCGAACTGAAAGGACGCAAGGTCATCATCGGTCTTGGAAAATCCGCGGTGAAGGACCTTATGGGCTATACCGGCCCCATGGCCGCCGTAGTGAACACCAAGCAGAGGATCGTTGTAGACGGGGAAGAGGTCGAGTTCATACCCACCTACCACCCTATGGCCACGGTCTACCGTAAAGAGGCCAGGGAACAGCTTAAAACGACCCTTAGAACGGTTTTGGAGGAATACCTATGATAGGATTCGCATTGGACATGGACGGTACCGTCTATCATGGTGACAGGCCCATTCCCGGAGCAAAGGAGTTCATACAGGAACTGTCACGTAGAGGGATACCTTTCCGTTTCATAACCAATAATTCCTCCCATACGAGGGAATTCTATGCCGCACGTCTGGCACGTCTGGGATTCGGAACCGATGTGTCCCAGATCCTGACCTCCACGACGGCGACCATACGTTTCATCAAGGAAAACCGTCCTGGAAAGACCGTGTTCCCCATCGCGACCCCCGACGTCCTCAAGGAGATCGAGGATTCGGGTGTACCGATATGTAAGGAAGGCAGACCCGACATCGTCTTGCTGACCTTCGATATAACCATCGATTACGCGAAGATCAACGCGGGGTACCATTACATCATGGAAGGTTCCGAGTTCATCGCGACCCATCCCGATGACGTATGTCCTACCGAGACGGGGTATGATGTGGATATAGGGCCGTTCATAAGGCTCTACGAATCCCTCACCCGGAAAGACCCTATAGTCGTGGGAAAACCCAACAGACTGATGCTGGACATGGCCGCATTGGAGATGGGCGTTCCTGCGGACAAGGTCATCATGGTGGGAGACAGGCTTTCCACCGATATCCGTATGGCCGTGGATGCAGGTGTGACCTCCGTCCTGGTGCTTTCGGGGGAGACGGACCGTGCACTTCTGGAGACCTCGGGGATAGAACCCACGTTCGTTCTCGACTCCGTGGCCGACATCGTCGGAAAGGTCATCGATCCCTGATGACCCAGTGGTCGGAAAAGATGTTTTACAGAGAGTGGAGCTCCATCCGACCTTTCTGTAAACATATACCAACGGTTTCCCGCATTTTTATGAGATTTATCGGGATATCTATTAAAATACGCGCGTATATAGAGGGCTAGTCTGGAGGTCTTCTCCTGTCATAGGTGGGACACTCCGAAACAACGGGATGCACAGAGGGTTTTTCCTCAATCTGTCACCAGAAGGGAGCTAACGGATGTATCTAAGACAGATAGAACTTGAAAATTTCAAATCCTTCGGAGGCAAGGTCACAATACCCTTGATGGAAGGGTACATGGCCGTCACCGGTCCGAACGGTTCTGGTAAATCCAACATATCGGATGCTATTTTGTTTGTACTGGGTCCTAAAAGTCCCAAGGCCGTCAGGGCCGGAAGGATCACCGACCTTATATTCAGCGGAGGGGCCGGAAAACCCAAGGCGAAGTTCATGAAGGTCGCCCTGGTGTTCGACAACACCGACAGGATCCTCCCCTGGGACGACGATACGGTCCGCCTTACCCGTTACGTCAAGCTCAACGACAACGAGAGGGACTACCAGTCCCTCTTCTTCGTGAACGACCGTAAATCCACTCTCTCCGAGTTCGATACCCTTCTCACCAAAGCAAGGATCAGTGCCGACGGATACAACCTCGTCCAGCAGGGTGATGTCACCCGTATCGTCCAGATGGGTAACATCGAGAGGAGGCGTATTCTCGACGGTATCTCCGGAATCACGAGTTTCGACAACGATCTCGACAAGGCGAAGAACGAGAGGGCCGAGATCAAGACCAACCTTGATTCTATCGACATCCTCGCCGTGGAGAAGAGCAAGAACCTAGAGATCCTCGATAGGGAGAGGGAACAGGCACGCATCTACAAAGAGGCCCAGGCCGAGAAAGAGGTGGCTTCTGCACAGCTTCTCCACAGGCAGAGGGACAATGCACAGAGGGCGTTGCAGTCCGTGGAGGAGTTCATCTCCAAACAGAAGTCCGAGATGGAAGAACTTGCGGTCGTCAGGACCAAGGCCATCGAGGACAACAGGATCAATGAGGACGCGATCGCGGCCAAAGAGCAGGAGATCGAGGACAAGAGCGGTGCCGAGTACAAGAAGTTCAAGGCCCAGGTCGAAGAAGTCAAGGTCGAACTCGCATCAGTGAAGAACAAGGTCGAACTCGCCCAGGAGGACATCGAAAGTCAGAACGCCCTCAAGGAGGAATTCACCGAGGAACTCGACTCTATCCGTGGGGAGTATGACGAGAAGTCCAAAGAACTCGATTCTTTGAAATCCCAGCTTGCATCCGCCAACCAGGAATACGAACGTATCAAGGCGGAGGAGGCTTCTGTGAACGAGGAGACCTCCAAACACGGTGGAGAGCTCACCAAGCTCCAGACCCGTCTCGGAGAGCTCGAGAAGGCCATTGACTCCGCAGGAAGTCACGATCAGGAGCTGCAGGCCGCATCCGCCTCCGCACACGCCGTCCTTGAAAGGGCGAAATCCGCAAAGGCAGAGGCCGAAGAGGCGCTCAGCGCCGCCCAGTTCGAGGTAAAGGATGCGGACTGGAACCTCTCCGATATCAAAAAGACCGTCGGTCCCGACGAGTCCGCCGCCCTGTCCGAGAAGATCTTCGACCTGAAGAGACACGAGGCTGCTCTGGAGAAACAGGAGGACGAACTCAGGATCGCGGCGGACCGCCGTACCGCTGAGTTCAACAGACTTTCCGCCGAGAAGAAGTATTCCGATTCGATGAACGCAGGGAACGAGGCCCTTTCCCGTATCCTTGCCATGAGGGATTCCGGTCAGATCTCCGGAATACGCGGTACCGTCGCCGAACTCGCCACCGTGGAACCCGGATACGAGACCGCATTGGCGATCGCCGCAGGCGGTAAGATGAACGCCGTCGTCGTCGATAACGACAGTGTCGGTTCGAAATGCATCGAGTACCTCAAAAGCAACAGGCTTGCAAGGCTGACCTTCCTTCCTATCAACAAGATGGTACCTGGAAAACCCAGGGCGAAGGCCATCATGGTCCTCAAGAAGACCGAAGGATACGCCACTGACTTCCTGCAGTATTCTGCCGAATACGCGAACGTTTTCTGGTTCGTGTTCGGTGACACCCTCGTCGTCAAGAACATGGACCAGGGTCGTGAGATCATGGGCGGTGTCAGGATCGTCACCAGGGACGGTGAGCTTCTCGAGGCCTCCGGAGCAATGACCGGAGGTACGATCAACAAGAAGAACATCGCCAAGTTCGGTGCCACCGGACAGAACGCTCTCGATTCCGCTGCGGCAGAGGTCAAGAAGGCCAATGCGGCCCTTGAAGAGCTGAGGGCCAAGATCAGGAACATCAGGGAGGAGGTACGTACCCTCGACACCCAGATGAGGGCCGCAAGCAGCAAGGACGTCGATGCCAAAGGAAAGATCGCCACCGCACAGGCGACCCTCGACCAGGCGAAGAAGAACGTCAAGAACTGCGAAGCCGCCCTTGCTCTCAGGACCAAGGAGCTCGAGGCCGCCGAACAGGCCGTTGTGAACGCCGACCTCGCCGCCAACAAGTCCGTTCTCGACATGGATTCCATGAAGACCGAGAGGACCGAGATCCGTGACCGTATCGCACTCATCGCACCTGCAGGTCTCCAGGAGAGGATCCAGAAGATCCGTGATGCGGTGTACACCTGCGGTCAGGTCGTCGCGGACCTCTCGTCCCAGATCGCAACTCTTTCTGCGGAGAGAAACGGTCTCGAAGGAAACAGGGCGAACATCTTCAAACAGATCTCCGAGATCGACCGTAAGATCTCTGAGAATGAGGAGGCCATCGCCACCTATAACCGCAGGATCTCCGAGATCACCGTCACCCTCAACGCCCTGAAGAACATCGAGTCCACCCTCGACGTCGGAATCAGATCGCTCAGGGAGGAAAGGGATGCGTTGGTCGAGAAGAGACACAGTCTCGATGTTGCCATACAGAAGGCACAGTCCGAGATAGAGTCCAAGAAGAGCATCATCGATGCCCAGGAGACCAGTGCCACCGATCACAAGGTCACCATCCAGGAACTTACGGAAAGGATAGCGGAGATCAAGATCGAGGTGCCTCTCCCCGCCCCCTCCGAGGAATACCTCAAGAGGATCATCAGGGAGAAGGAGAACAAGATCAACTCCCTCGGTAACGTCAACCTCAACTCCATCGACGAGTATGACCGTCTGAAGAAGGAATACGATGAGATGCAGGCCGAGGTCGAAAGGCTTCAGAAGCGTATCGACGAGCTCGATGAGCTGACCAACGACCTCAACTCCAGAAAGAAGGGATTGTTCATGGAGACCTACAACGGGGTCAACGAGAACTTCAAGGCCATCTATGCACAGCTTTCCGGTGGAGGAGAGGGATACATGATGCTTGACAACGAGGAGGATCCCTTCGCAGGAGGTCTTCAGATCAATGCCAAGCCCAGGAACGGTAAACTGCTGAGGTTGGAAGCACTTTCCGGAGGAGAGAAATCCCTCACCGCATTGTCTTTCATCTTCGCGATCCAGGACTACCAGCCTTCTCCGTTCTATGTCCTCGACGAGGTCGATATGTTCCTCGATGCGGTCAATACCGAGATGGTCGCGAAGAGGGTCAAGGAGGCCTCCTCCAAAGCACAGTTCATCCAGGTGTCACTCAGGAAGGTCGCACTTACGATGGCGGACCATCTTATCGGAGTCACCAGGCCTCCGACCGGTATCAGCCGTATCATCATGCAGCCTGACATCGCAGAGGTCTCCAAGTACGAGGAGGACGCCCTGAAGAAACAGAGGGAGATGGCCGAGAAAGAGGAATCATCCTCTGAGAACGGTTCCGGAGACGCAGAGGAGTGAAACAGATGACCGATAACGCTCAGATGGGAGAGCTGGAACAGCATCTGCTTTACTACAAGGCCATGGCGGAGGACGAGGAGACCCTCAATAAGATCAACGGTTACCTCGACATCCTCAGGAACGAGACCAACACCGAGAAGTTGGAAGATCCTTTCGATGAATCGATCAGGGAGGTTTTCAGTCTGGTCC
The DNA here is from genome assembly GCA_024399195.1 of archaeon. Lineage (GTDB taxonomy): Archaea > Thermoplasmatota > Thermoplasmata > Methanomassiliicoccales > Methanomethylophilaceae > Methanomethylophilus. Next base: position 6,462 of record JAKSHW010000035.1, read on the forward strand.
TCGAGAAGGACCTCGATCCCTGGGCCATCGATCTGGAATCGTTCGTCAAGGTGTTCCGTGACAGGATCACTTCCCGCAGGTTCGATATGCTGGTGGCAGGAAGGCTTCTGCTTATGGCATGGAGGGTCCTTCACTTACAGTCCGCATCCACTAGGGACCGTGCGACCGTTGTCGTCGAGGAAGAATCCTTCGAGGATTTCGAGGACTTCTCCGATGTGGATGGGAACGACGATGTTGCACGCATGTTCGTCCCCGACCTGTCTTTGGAGGTCGCATATGCGAGGGACGAACCCCGTTCCGTTTCCGTCGTGGATCTTCTGGAAGCACTTCAGGAAGCCAAGAGGGAGGAGGAGATCCTCCAGGCAAGGGAAGAGGCCAGGAAGAAGCTTGAGAACAAAGGCGTGAACAAGAAGAAGTTCGACAACAAGGCCCATCAGGAAGACGATGAGAAGGTCGTCGAGGCCGTTTATCAGAGAATATGTGCATTGGGCGACCAGCCTATGCGTATCTCGGAATTCTATACCGGGGACCGTGAGGAGATAATATCCTTCTTTGTATCGGTCCTCCACCTTGTAAGGGATGGAAAACTCGATATCGATCAGGAAACCCTTCCTTATGGTGAAATCACTATAAGGTTAAAACAACCTGAAACCAATGTTACCACAAACCCAATGGAGGCGGAGTGAAATGGATTCCCACAAGACGATAATAGAAGCCGTATTGTTTGCAGCCACCTCTCCTATGAGGCCTTCCGAGATAGCGGAGAAGATAGGACTTTCCGAGTCCGATGTGAGATATGCTCTGAAAGACCTGAAGATGGATTACAACATCAGGGATTCCGCATTGATGATCTCCGAAGCCGCAGGTGAGTACAGGATGATGCTCCGTCCTGACTACAACAAATACACCGACCTGGTGGCAAGGCCTATGATGTCCCCCGGCGTCATGCGTACCTTGGTAACGATCGCATACAACCAGCCCGTCCTCCAGTCCAAACTTGTCAGTACCCGTGGGCCCCGTGCATACGAGGATGTCCAGAAACTCATCGAGATGGACCTTATCGATGCGAAGATAAGTGGACCTACCAAGGAACTGACCACCACAGTGAAGTTCTCCGAGCAGTTCGGTATCGGAAGTACCAAGAAGAACGACATCCGTAAATGGATCGAGGAACATATGAAATCCCCCTCCGAGTGAGGGTGTTTTCCGTATTTCCGGAACTCTGGAATACGGGTTTTCCCGGAGACGGATGTGCCCCATACGTCCGTCTCCGTTTATTCTCCAGAATATCGTTTCCCGTTCGGAATATCCACAGATTCCTTACCGATTGTCATATTCGACCAGGTGATTGTAACAGTATCATCAGTCAGTATCTTATTTCCGTTTGTGTATACACCGACGATTCATATCCCATATTCACCTGATGGGATGATTTCGTGGCCACGGGGACGTGACAGTTTCCGTCAGGTCCCGTAGAACGGTGTGACTATGACCAAAATGTTTGGAACCAACGGTGTTCGCGGTATAGTGAACAGTACCCTCGATGTAGAACTTGCCCTTCAGTTAGGAAAAGCCATCGGTATAGAATGTAAAAACGAATATCTCAAAGCATATGATGATACAGAAGCGGCCAGGAAAGAGAATCCCGATGGAAAAATCCCCTTCTATAAATTTGCAAATCCTTCTATCGACCTCGATAGGAATGTCAATGCCGTCGCCATTGCGGTAGATACCAGGATCTCCGCCGACATGCTCCGTTTCGCGGTTTCTTCGGGACTCATGGCGGTCGGTTGTGACGTTCTGTATCTTGGTGCACTTCCCACCCCTGCACTTCAGCTTTATGTGAAGAACCACGCCGTCATAGGTGGAGTCATGATCACCGCTTCGCACAATCCTCCCGAGTATAACGGTATCAAGGTCATTTCCTTCGACGGTACCGAAGCCTCTGAGAAACTCGAGGCGGCCATCGAGGACAGGTATGACGATACCAATATCGAACTCGCCGGCTGGGATACCGTCGGAGAGTCCAAGACCGTTCTAGGTGCGGACGAGGCCTACGTCGATTCTATCGTTTCCAAGGTCAATGTGGCGAAGATCAAGGCCGCAAAGCTGCGTGTAGTACTTGACTGTACCAACGGTGCCGCGTTCCACACCTCCCCCCTTCTTCTCAAAAAACTCGGAGTTTCCGCTGTCACTCTCAATGCAGACCCTCAGGGAGAGTTCCCCGGACACCAGTCCGAACCTACCGAGGATAACCTGTCCGATCTCAAGGAAATGGTCAAGATCACCGGTGCCGCATTAGGTATCGCCCATGACGGAGATGCAGACCGTTGCGTATTTGTCGATGATAAAGGAAACTATGTTTCCGGAGACAAGGCATTGGCGATCCTCGGTGGAAGTATAGTGAAGGCACACAAGGGTGGAATAGTCGTCACTCCTGTTGCGACCTCGTCCCTCATCGACGAAGTCATCACCGATGCAGGCGGACAGGTCATCCGTACTGCGGTCGGTTCCCCCAAGGTCGCAAGGGAAATGATGGTCCACGATGACGGATGGTTCGGCGGAGAGGAGAACGGAGGACTCATATTCTTCGATCAGCAGTATTGCAGAGACGGAGGAATGGCCATCGGAAGGATGTTGGAATCCATTCTCAACGAAGGTCCTCTCAGTGACCAGGTCGCAAGATTACCTATCTACTACACCGTTAAGAAGAAGGTCAAATGCCCTGACAATCTTAAGGTCCCTGTTGTCAAATTCCTGGATGAGCAGACCGCAGACCTGAAGAAAGACAAGACCGACGGACTCAAACTCCTGTTCGAAAACGGATGGGTGCACGCACGTGCTTCCGGTACCGAAGCGATCTTCAGGGTCTATGCAGAATCCAAAGACAAAGACCTTGCAGAGAAATGGGCGGAGCATTACCGTCAGATCGTAGAGAAGTTCATCGAGGACAATCTACAGTAAATCCAAACCCCTATCGGGAGTTTTTCCGATAGGGCCTCTTCCCTTTTGCAGTCTAAGTGTGACGTTACTCGGTTATGACAGGGGTTTACTGTCTCAGATTCTTTCCGAGGACTGCCAATGCTTCGTTGATAAGCCTGGCTCCGAGGATGGATGTGATCCCGGAGTGATCGGCAGGAGGACAGATCTCCATGACATCGAATCCTGCTAAACGGTCCCCAATAAGGTTGATCGCTTTTTTGACCTGGATCGGAAGAAGTCCGAACGGTTCCGGAGTACCTGTACCGGGTGCATAGGCGGGGTCGATACCATCGATGTCGATGGACAGGTACACTTTGTCGTTCTTCAGACCATCCAGGGCCTTTTTGATACCCCATTCGATATCATGGTCGAAAATCTCGTATGCAGTAACATGTTTTACGACATCGTCCCTGTCAAGTTCCTCCATTCCTATGGAACGGACACCTACCGCACATACATTGTCTATACCTAGATGTTCTGCGGCCCTTCTGGTGACGCATGCATGGCTGTTAGGGGTTCCCATGTATTCGTCTCTGGAATCCAGATGGGCATCGATGGTCATAAGGGAAATATCGTTTTTACCATAGGACTGGATGATGGGGATGGTCACAGAATGTTCTCCACCGATGGTGATGGGGAACTTACCCTCTCTGATGGTGGGCCCTATGGCGAATTTTACCTCCTCGATCATATCTTCGGGGAGGATAAAATCATCACAGTTTCCATAGTCGTTAACCAGAGGTTTGTTCTGGTCAAGACCATGTTCGAAGTGGAATTCTTCGAAATTATATGAGGCCTGCCTGACCGCGGTCGGAGCCTCGCGAGCTCCGGCCTTGAAACTGGCAGTGTGGTCGTACGGGACACCGAATATCACAGCATCGGCTTCGCTGTATTCCGCGTCCGCATCTGCATAGGTGACCCCGTACGCCATTTTTTCAACTCACATTAGTTTCATTCTGTCCATGGCCACTAGATATAGGACCTCCGCACCATCTGTTAGCACACTCTCGTGGTCGTCGTTGATGGGCATGGTGAAGGTCTCGAAAGTCTCGAGGTCCATGATCTGAATCTCTTTGTTGGCCTCATCGATGGAGATGATCTGTCCCTTCCTCTTGTCGATGATGGGGACCTGGACCTTTGCACTGACGGGTGCGTTGATAGATTTCTTTGCACCGGTGAAAATATCGGTCGCCTCGATGGATGCCTTTGCGGATCCGTGCTTTCCGGGTTTGGAGGTAGTGATCGAAATGATCTTACAAGGGGAATCATCGATGTTTACGTACCTTCCGATTTTGAGCTCCCTGAGCTCTTTCATCTCCCACTCTGCCATTTTAGTTACCTTCTTTGTTTTTGAGAGGCTACGCTAATCATATTCTCTTGTTCCTCTCCCTCATGTACTGGGGCTTGGATTCGGCTATGATAATGCGCATCCTAATCGTACTCCCCATTATCCCAATGAATAAAAAGATTAGGTCTAATCTCAAAATAAAACCGTGTTAAGTATCTTTTCAAGTACAGGTGTACTGTAGATGGTGTACTGAAAAGAATATTGGAAACAGGGATGGAGCCCCGTTTCCGAGGCCCCATGGTGACATCAGTCGTGTCTGGGTTTTTTGTTGAAATGTTTTCCCTTCCCCTTTCCGCCTTTGAAAGGTTTCCTTCCTGTCTCTTTCTTCTTGGGGGGATCGGGGTATCTGCGTTTGATGTCGGCTATGCGGACCTTGAGCTCCTCGTTCAGCCTGTCTCCGCAGAACTCTCCTTTGTACTGGTCGACCTTGGCGGCGATGAGGACCTTTCCGGCCAATGCACGTGCGATGTTACCTCTCTGCCAATACGGGGCTTTCCTGAGGTCCGGATATTGGTAGATGACACCGTGTTTGGGAGGGTTCTTTCCAGAACGGAGATGTCTGAACATGGCTTTTTCCGCTCCGAGCAGCTGGAGTGTGGACGAGGGGAGGGAGGCGAGTCTCTCGAGGCCTCCTGCAAGGGATATGAGCCTTGCAGACAGGGGCCCTCCGAGGATGGCGCACATGTTGGGACTTATCTGTTCCACGAGGTTGGTGATGTATTCTTCCACATCTTTCCTGTCGTCGTATATCCTGCAGAGCGTGTCAGCAAGGTTCTGTACCGCATAGATGTCTTCGGAATCGAAGTCGGCACCCATGGATGCAAGGTCGAGACCGAGTTCTTCGATGATCCCTTCCCTGTCACCGTATTTGGCGATGAGAAGTGCGTATCTGTCGTCCTTGGCAATATCAGCGAGTTCGGGGAAGTGCATCCCGTACCATTCGTGGAGCCTTTCGCTCATAAGGTTGGATACCTCGATGAGGTCGTCTAGGTCCCTGATCGCCTGTACAAGGTTCTTGTCCCTGGAGATAGGTTCGGAGGTCCTCAGTTTACCGAGCCTCAACATGACCTCGTGCATGAACGTGTCATCATAACCGAAGTCCTGGGCTTTGATGAACGAGGAATCGTACATCTCGGGCTTTCCGAGCTCGGACTGTCTCCTGTCGCCGACGGCGAGTTTGGTACGTCCTTCGGAAAGTTCCCTCTCCTCGGGAAGGATCTCTCCCCTCTGTACCTGTGCAAGCTTTTCTGCGGTCACATCGGCGTCCATGGGCATCAGACGTTTGTCCATGATCCTGTTGGACTTGTTGTCCACGAGGAAAACACCGAACCATTTCGTTACGAGTATCGCCATTTATCTCATCCTCCTCAGTTTTTCGATCTCTTCCGAAGCGAGACCCTCCACATTCGGGCACAGGAACTGCAGGCGGGCATTGAATTCCAGTTCCTCCATCCTGTTGAACGCCTCTTCCAAGGTCCTTCCCTGTGTTATTGCACCGTGCTTGTCAAGGAGTATCGCAGGGTATTCCACGTATTCATCTATGGCCTCGACCAGTTCGTCGGAACCAGGGGCCTCGTACCTCACCATGGGGGTTTTGTCCAAAAGCAGAACGCCTTCGGGGGTTATGGTGGTGTTGAGGGCATGGTCCCTGAGCATCGCGGCGATGCAGTACAGGGGGTGGCAGTGGATGACGGCCTCCGTATCGGGATTGGCCTTGAATATGTTGATATGGAATCTGTGTTCTATCGACGGTTTCCCACCGGATATGACGTTGCCGTCGAAATCCATCTTGACCAGATCGTCCTCGGAGATCAGTCCCTTGTTGACCCCGCTCGGGGTTATGAGGAATGTGTCGTCACTGAGACGTATGCTCATGTTCCCTCCTGCGGAGACCGTAAGGTTTCTTTCATACAGAAGATGGCAGCATTCGATGAGCCTTTTCCTTGCAAACGATTCGTTGATCATTCTTTCATCCTTGATATCTCGGAGGGTTTGAAGATACCCTTCTCGGTGATGAATCCGGTGACGAACTCGGCGGGGGTGACGTCGAAGGCGGGGTTCATGGCCTTCGAACCTATGGGTGCGATCCTGATGCCTTTGACCTCGGTCATCTCGGTCTCGGACCTCTGTTCGATGACGATGTCCTTTCCGGATCCGGTGTTGAAGTCGAAAGTGGAAACGGGTGCGGCCACATAGAAGGGGATTCCGAAGTGCTTTGCGACGATGGCCTTGTCGAAGGTTCCGATCTTGTTAGCGAAATCACCGTTCGCGGCGATCCTGTCGGCACCGACGATGATCATGTCCACCCCTTTCGACATATAGTATGCCGCGGAACCGTCGGGGATGATGGCATGGTCGATATCTTCCTGGTTTAGCTCCCATGCGGTGAGCTGCATTCCCTGGAGACGGGGACGGGTCTCGGATGCGTACACGAAGAACTCCTTTCCGTCGTCGTGTGCCTGTCTCATGGGTGCGAGGGCGGTACCTACATCGACGGTGGCAAGGGCGCCTGCGTTGCAGTGGGTCATAAGGGTCATTCCGTCCTTTATGAGCTCTCCACCGAATTTCCCGATGGCACGGCATTTGTCTACTGTGATGTTAGAGTATTCGTCCGCCGCTTCGATAGGGTCCGCCCCTGCCTTGAGTTTGGCGTACATCCAGTCGGTGGCATAGAACAGGTCGTAGGCGGTGGGTCTGGCGGCCTTGATGAACTTTGCGGCCTCATCGAGATCCTCGTCCTTGAGCCCTGCAAGGCACATCGCATATGCGGCGCTGGCTCCGATGCAGGGTGCTCCCCTGGTGGTCATGTTCCTGATGGCTTCGGCGACATCGCGGTAATCATCGAAATCGACGATGACGAGTTCCAAAGGAAGCTCCCTCTGGTCGATCATCCTGACCTTTCCGTTCTCGAACCAGATCGCTTTGATGTCCGCTTTGCTTCCATCCTTCATTTTCGCTTTCATATGCGCACCTTGTTTCCTATGCTATGGAAATGCAATAAAAAATACTACCCCTGAGGGGAAATAGGGTTTTTCGGACGTATGTCCGTTTCAGTATCTGGGGATGAAGGTGAGCAATGCACCGTTACCCATGACCTCTGCGGACTCGAGGTCCAGTTTCACCCCTTCGGGGACGACCCATCCGTCTCCGTCGGCAGGGGTCGGGGAGCAACGTCCTCCTATGATAAGCCCGCCTACGAACACCGAGTACCTGTCCACGACCTTTTCCTTGAAGAACGAGGCGATGGTCTCTCCTCCGCCCTCTACGATCATGCTCTCTATATCGAGCTCCTTGGCGAGGATGGTGAGCATCTCGGGGATGTCGATACGGTCTTTTCCGCATCTCATGACGATCACATCGGGACCCCAGTTACGGTCGCATTCCTCGTTGGTGACGATGACCGTGGGTGCCCTGTCGTCGATGACCCTTGCGGTTTCCGGGGTGCGTCCGTGGGGATCGATGACGATGCGGACAGGGTTCTCCTCGTATGTCGCGTTCTTGACCGTGAGGTGCGGGTCGTCGGCTATGACCGTCCCCACTCCCACGAGGATGGAATCGAACTTCTTGCGGAGGTTCTTGACCCTGGTGATGTCCTCCTCGGAGGATATGCGGATCTGTTTCCTCTCGGTTCCGGCGAGTTTTCCATCAGCAGACATTGCACAGTTGACAAGAACGAAAGGCCTCATTTGTAGTTCCCCGGGGTGACGGTGAAATGGAATCCATCGTCCTCTTTGGTGACGCTGAACTCTACGTCGAGGAAGGATTCCAATGTGTCCATCTGGCTCAGAAGGTGTTTGCTGATCCTGGACACGGTGAAAGTGCTTATTCCATCGGCCATCGCCATGTAAGGCAGAAGCTGGTCGGCGGTATGGATGTCCACAGTGGAACCTGCGGTCATTTCCTGTAGAAGGTCGCTTGCGGCGTCGAGTCCGGACTGTTGGGAGCTGTGTCCTTTGCTGGAAAGTACGTTGCTTGAAAGAAGACCGTTCTCGTATTCGGCGACGAGTACCATTCCAGAGCCTCTGGAGGTCCCGTCGGTGCGTGTCATGGTGAGGTCTATGTCGAATTTCTGGTCGAAGACCTTGCGGCATCCATCTATCATATCGGTTCCTATGCGGTCGGAAAGGTGCTGTACGAAACATGTTCCGTATACCCTTTTCAGTTCACCCATATCGTCCAGGTTCAACGGTCTGATGTGGCCTATGGGGTCCATGCTGACCTTGACGTGTCCTCCTCCTATTGGATAGAACCCTCTTTCGATGATCTCCAAGGAGGCGTTTATGCCCATTTTCTTCATAAGGGGGAAGAGGACCATCGGGTAGGTGTCGATGGGCGGAGCCCACATGACGTTCGTACCTCCCTTGAGGTCGATGTTGAACGTTTTAGTGTAGTTACGGGCTGCAAGCAATGTGGCCTGTATGACAAGGCTTATGCTTCCTGCGGACCCGATGTCCATGACCAGGTCTGTGTTCTGTTCGTTCCCGGGTTCGATGAGAAGTTCGGAAGAACCGAGAAAATTGCCTGTGACGGTAGATCCGGTCATTTTGGCGACCGCATTGACCGCGGTGGTGTGCTGTTTGGACAATCCGTTGGTGGGACGGTTCTCCCTGATGCGGGTGAGCCTGGTGGTAATTCCTGTAAGCGTGGCTAATGCCACCGAGGTACGGACCATCTGTCCGCCTCCTTCGCCTCTGGAACTATCGATGTCTAACACCATGTATCTAACACCATTGACTCACGGATTAAATAACTTAGGGGATTCGTTTCGAAACCTTATCCAGAGCGGTAACCGTGCCACCGGGTTGATGCAAAAACGACCTTTCTTTTCGAGAGAATAGAGAAGTGCGACTGCCGGGATTCGAACCCGGGTCAAAGGCTTGGGAAGCCATCGTCATAACCACTGGACTACAGTCGCCTAACCACTGGATGGACATTCCTGTATTTTAGGCTGTTCATCAGTATAATGGGTTTTTATATAGGTTAGGGCTATCGGGTATCAACGGACTTGTGGTCTAGTGGTTATGACGTCGCCCTTACAAGGCGAAGGTCGCCGGTTCGATCCCGGCCAGGTCCACTCATGTTTTACTATCACACTGGGTATGTTCGATATTGTGGTCGGGCATTCCGTCACGTATTCTGTCTATTCTGGGAAGTTCCATCGAGGGGTACAGGGTGGAAAGTATGTCCATGACCTCGATGAACGGTACTCCGGTCCTGAGGGCTATAGGCAAGGGCTCCATTCCATAATCGTGGAGTGCCAGTACCAACGCAACATATTTCTGGAGGTTTCTGAGCTCCATGATCGCCTCGGCTTTTTTGTCTATGCGGCCGTCATCGGACACGATCTTGAAAACCGCATCTTTCATGAGGTCTTCGTATTCCGAAGGGTTGCTGAGAACGATATCGATAGATGCATTGTGGGTTTTGCACCATGATCCGAGGTTGATTCCTCCGATGAGAAGGCCTCTGTCGTACAGATAGGCTTGACCAAGGTCGTTGTCTACATAGGTGAGGGTGAGTCCTTTGAAATCGCTCCACACATGGGTCATTTTTCCGAGCTCCTTGCGACAAGGATATG
>JAKSHW010000036.1 GCA_024399195.1 archaeon
ATTTCTCCTGAACCCTTAAGGTTCTACTAACATGACAATCGGATCGCACCATATACATATCTATGGTCGCCACCGTTCAACACTCCTTCCGTTTCTGAAAACAAGGTGAACGGAGGGTTCCATCTGCCGGAACATGTGATCCAGAAAGGGCTAAGTCGTTTGTGACCGCCGGACCCCTTACGGAAATCCGACGGTCTTTGGGGTTTCAGGCGACCATGCCGAAGACCTTGTTGCTTCCCTTGAACGTGTGTCCACCGAGATTTTCGGCGGTCGATTTGAGGGAGTTCCCGTCCATGTCCTTGAAGGTCATGCCGTAGAACGCGTTGCTTCCGGCCTTGAACGCGTTGCATTGGAATTCGATCGTCTCGAGGGCGGAACATCCCCTGATGGCGTTGATACCGATGTATGTCACATCGGCCCCGAAGGTGATGCTCTTGAGGTTCTGGTAGCTGTAGAAGGCGTAGTCTCCTACGGACAGCACGTTGTACGAGACGACGATGTCGGTGACGTACGACCTGTACTGGTACCAGGGGTACTTGGTGACCGAGGTGAGGTTCTCCATCGAACCGTATCCCTCGATGGTGAGGGTTCCGGTCGTGAAGTCGAGGGTCCATAGGACTTCGGCCCATCCCTGGACGAGGCAGAGCCTGAGCTTTCCGTTTTCGTCCAAGGCGTAGGCCTTGTTCGAGACGCTGTTGGCGTTCATACCGAATCCGGAACCGTCTACGTTGACGAAGGACTTGGAGAAGGCCACCGTGCTGATGTACTCGACCTCTCCGAACCTCACATACTCCAGACCGTCGCATCCTTTGAACGCATACGCCTCGATGATCCCGACCCCTCTGAGGTCGAGCGTCTTCACCTTGGAGAAGTTGTAGAACGCCTTCTCTCCGATGTAATAGACATCGTCCAGGATGATGCTGTCCACGGTCTTGTTCAGCTTGCTCCAGGGGGCACCGGTGGTGCTGGCGAAGCCGGGGACGTATCCGGACAGGGTGAGGGTTCCGTTGAGGTAGTGCCAGGTGCAGTCCTGGAAGTGGCCCTGGAGCTCGTAGCATACGAGCACTCTGTCGGTTCCGAACACGTCGGCACCTGCCAGGTACACGGGGGCGATGGTGTTGCCGTCGTCCATCACGAAGGTCAGTCCGCCGAAGGCGTTCTTCCCTACGCTGGTCAGTCCGCCGCTGATGTGCATGTACTCGATGGCGTATTCGCGGTAGAACGCATATGTTCCGACGGTCTCGATGAAGTCGTCCATGATCACCTGGTACACGAACGGAAGCCCTCTGAACGCATTGGAACCGATGGCCGGGGTTTCGTACACCTCGACGGTGTCGATGTACTCCCTGTAGGCGTACCAGGGGGTGTCGGACGCGGATGCGAAGTCGGGCATGCAGTACCCGTTGCCGTACACCACCAGGGTGCGGGAACCGGTATTGACGACCCAGTAGATATTGTCGGACAGGAATCCGTAGTAGTACTCGGGATTATTGGGCTTGTACTTGCATTCGAGATACATGTCCGTGGTTATGGCGGTACCGACGGGGTAGTAGTACCATCCGACGGGGACGACCTGTCCGTTGCCGGCGGGCACGAACGGGAGTCCGTTGAAGACCCCTCCCTCCGACATGTGGACGTATACGTCTCCGTTCAGGGCTATCCTGATGGTGTACGGGGGTTCGCTGTGTCCGGACGAGAACTCGGTCAGGACCTTGCCCTGTCCGCCGAACTCCTTTCCGCACAGGTTCTTGGCCGTGGTCTTCAGCACGTTGCCCATGCTGTCGTAGAACGTGAAGCCGTAGAGGGCGTTGGAACCGACGGTGGCGAATCCTTTTCCGAACTGGATGTAGTTGAGGGGACAGCCTCTGAACGAGTTCTTCCCGATGCTCTCGACGGTGTCCGATAAGACCACATCGAACACGCCGGGATAGCTGTAGAACGCATAGTCGCAGACGTTCCTCACACCCTCGCCCACGTAGATTTCGTTGATGCTGCTCCTGTACTGGTACCAGGGGACGACGGTGGGTCCGGAGTAGGTTCCCATGTATCCTTCGCCGACGAACTCGAGGTTGTTCGTGTCCACGTTGAGGAACCAGGTGACGTCGCCGGTGGCACCCACGACCGAGGTCATGCGGAGAGCACCGTCGATGTACTCGAACTGTCTTCCCCTGAGGTTGTCCGCGTTCACCTTGATGGTGGACCCGTCGAGGGATTTGAACGCGTTGGTGAACGACACCGCGTTGGCGGTGGTCAGTCCGTTGCCGACCCTGAGGGTCTGGATGCCGGTACAGTTCTTGAACGAGTACTTCTCGAGGGTTTCGACGTTTTCGCCGATGACGATCTCGGTCACTTTGGAATAGCCGTAGAACGCATAGGGGCTCACTGAGGTGACGTTCCCTGCGACGACGATCCTTCCGATGTCGTTCCTGTGCTTGTACCAGGGAGTGGACGTGTTCTTGGCGAACGCCGGCATCGCACCCTCTCCGGTGACAGTGAGGGTGTTCGTACCGAGGTCGATGGTCCATACGATGTTGTCGAGCGTTCCGCTGACGGCGACCGTGGCGTAGAGGACGATGTCCCTTACGACGGGCCTGTGCTCGGACCAGGCTATGAGATGTCCCTCGTCGAGGAAGTATCCCTTGACGGGGCGGGGGCTTTCTAGAACGGAACCAGGGAGCACGTCGGTGTCGTAGACGGTGCCGTCGTCGTATACGATGGTGACGTGGCAGGGGTCCACCTCGATGAACAGGGCCTTGAAGACCGTGTCGCCGTAGACGCGGGTGCCGTCTTCCAATCCATCCCATCCTGCGAACATGTACATGGTGTCGCCGGAAGGTGCCTTGACAGGGGTCATGAGGGGTTCGTGGACGAAGCCTCCGTAGGGTACGGTCTCGGTCATGAGGAACCCTTCGATGTCGAAGGTCACGGTGACGTCCGTACGGGGTTCCCTGACGAACCCGTCGTCCCCTCTTACGAAGGTGAACCCTGCGAGTCCGTCCGGACCGATCGCCAAGGGGTTCATGTTCTCGTCGTAGAACCTGTCGTTGAAGGCGTAAGAGGAGATGTACCTGATGCTCGAAGGGAAGGTTATGCTTCCGAGGATGTCGTTGGTGTAGAACGCGGCGTAACCGATCGAGGTGACCCCTTCGGAGATCCTGAGGTCGTCGGCGTAGATGTTCGCCCAGGGTGCACCGGAGGCGATGTAGTCGGGGATCTCCCCTTTTCCATCGAACACCAGGTCCCCTTCGGAGTACCTCCATACGATGTCGCCCACGGTTCCACCGAGGGAATAGAGGTCGGGATACGTTCCGATATAGACGTTGCCTGCGAACACAGGGGTCTCCTTGGTGGGGGATACGGTGTTCCCGGTGACGGAGTCGTGGAAGATCAGCCCTTCGAACGCCGATCCTCCGACATTGGTGAGGGTGGGTGCGACGAAGACGTATTCGAGACCGAGGTCCCTGAACGCGTTGACCCCTATGGACACGACCTTGGTCATCACGAGGATGTTCAGGGAGGTGCAGAAGAGGAACGCGCGGTAACCGATGTCCGTGACCCCGTTGGTGTATACCGCCGTCAGGTTCTTGGCGGATTTCACCGCGTCGTTGCCTATGTGGGTCACGCCGTCGGGTATGAACAGCATCGAATCCGTCTTTCCTTCGGGGTACTTGACGAGGGTGGACCCGTCCTTGGTGTAGAGGACCCCGTCGTACGTCTTGTAGAACCTGTTCGAATCGGATACCTTGAACCGTTCGAAAGAGGGACAGCCCGATATGAACTGGGGATCGAGGTCTTCGAAGGTGTCTCCGAGGGACACGGTCTTGAGATTGTCCATCTCGTACATCATGGAGAACCCGACACCGGTGATCCCCGATCTGAACTCCACCGCCTTGACGGAAGCCCTGAAGGGATACCACGGGAGATCGGTGAACGAGACCCTGTCACCCTCGCCGACGATGCCGTTCCCTTCGAAGATCAGGGCATCGTCCACGTATTCTACGTTGAGGCCGCGGTACTTTGCGTTGACGGCCTTGAGGCATTTGTCCTGAAGGTCGAAACGGAGGCCTTTGAGGTTGTCGCAGGTGGGTTCGAGGGTGTTTCCGTTCCAGTCCTTGAAGGAGTAGTCCCAGAACGCCTTGCTGTCCATGGCGGACATGTCCGAGGGAAGTTCCACGTGGGAGAGCACGGGGCAGTCTGCGAAAGCGTATTTGCCGAGGGTGACGGAGGATCCTTCGCCGATGACCACCGAACTGAGCTCGTAGCAGTGTCTGAACGCCCCTTCGTTGATGGTCTTGACGGATCCCGGGAGGGTCACGTGGGTCAGGTAGAGGGCGAACTGGGCGGCGTAATTGCGCACGGAGGTCAACGTATCGGGTGCGTTGTACGTCTCGTCCGCTTTCGCGCGGGGATAGAAGACGAGCTCCTTCATGTCGTACGAGTACAGGACCCCGTCCACGGCCTTGAAGTGGGTGTTGTAGGGGGATACCGTGAACGATTCCAACTGGGACGGGAAGAACGCCGTGATGGACATGTCGCTCACGTTGGCGGGCAGATGTACGGTGACGAGGTCGCTGTATCCGAACGCCTGGTGTCCCAGGGTGGTGAGCGAGTCGGGCAGGACGATCGATGTGAGGGCCGTCGAGCAGAACGCACGTTCGCCGATCGAGGTCACGTTGCCCTTGATGGCCACGTACCTGAGCTTGAAACAGTTGTTGAAGACGTCGTTTCCGATGGTGGTGATGCCGGTGCCGATGGTGGCCTCAGTGAGGGCCTTGCAGTCCATGAACGCACCGTTCCCGAGGCTCTTGACCGTGTTGGGGATGGTCACGGTCTCCAGATATGTGCATCCGTAGAACGCGTTCTCCCCGATGGAGACCACGGACCTCGCGATGCTCACGGACGTCATGTAGATGTAGTCCTTGAAGGCACCTTTTCCGATCCCGGTGATGCCCTCGCAGATCCTCACGGTCTTCACCGCATCGTGGTCACGACCCATCCTGTTGTTCTCGTCTATGACGGAACTGCCTGCGAAGGACGTGTCACCGTCACTGTCGGCCACGAAGAACACGCCGGACTGGCAGAACCCGTAGCTCACCATGTCGGAGGAGTATATCGGCACCGATCCGGTGTTGTTCGACGAGTAGACGGCCACCTTGAGGATGTAGCATTTCCCTTCGGTGACGTTCGCGGCGACACCGAAGCAGCGTATGTAGTTCTCCTTGAGTATGTCGTCGTTCTCCGCCAGTTTCCTGTTGTTCATGTCGTACAGGACGGCCTTGGAATCGACGGACCCGCTGGAGAAGAGCATCAGCCTTCCGGTGAAGTCCGCCCTGTACCTGATGGAGATGTCGTACGAGGTCGAAGTGGGGGCCACGGACATTCCTTCCTGGAAGTCCTTGTAGCTCGCGGTCTCCGTGAAGACACCGTTGTTCAGGGTGAACGAACGTCCCTTGAAGTCCTGGGTCACGGAACAGTTGTTCCCGTTGGCATTGCGGAACTTCATGTTGACGTCGCCTATGTACACATACTGGGGGTTCTCGGGGAACGATACGTCCGTGAGGGCGGTGCATTCCGAGAACGACCACGGTTCGACGTACCTCACGTTGGCCGGGAAGTCCAGACGGGTCAGGTGGGTGCTTCCCGCGAACGCGTAGCTGCATACGGAGGTGACGTACGAGGGGATGTTGACGAATGTCGCGGGGTTTCCCGCGCAGTACGCCTTGAGGAAGCCGTCCACGATGAGCATGGTCTTGTCCGCGTTGAAGTAGTCGGAACTTCCGCGGAACGACACGAGCTTGTGGTCGGAGTGGAAGACACCTGTACCCAGTTCGGGGGTGCCGTAGAATACCACATTGGAGAGGTTGTCGCACCTGGAGAAGGCGAAAGCACCGATCTTGGTGATGCCTGCGTGCAGGGACACCGATGTGAGGGAATTGCAATACTGGAACGCGTAGTTCCCGATCACCCTTATGTACGGGATCGTCAGGCTGCTGATGTTCGTGCACTGGAAGAACGCATAATCCCCGATCGTGGTCGTGTTCATGCTCATGATCACGACATCCTTTATGGAGGACGCGTCTCTGAACATCCCGTCGGGGATCTTGGTGACGTTGTCGTTTACGGTGACCTTCACCACCTTGGTGGGGCAGTCCCTCCAATCGGAGTAGTACCTTGCCGAGATGGTGTAGTCGCCCAGGGTCAGCTTCCCGTTCGAGTCGATGGTCCAGTCGACACCATCGGTCGTTCCCCTTCCGTCGATGGCGGCGTCGGAGCCGTCGGCCGTGATGACCGCGACCACGGCCAACGCGACCGTGACAGTGAGGAGGGCGTAAAGGAAGGCCCGGGGTATTCTTCTTTCAACGGCGGGTTTTCCGCCGGCATATGTTCCTGTGAACATGTTTGGAAATCGGAATGTCGATTTAAAAGCTGTATTCGGACGTTCCATGGGGTGAAACGTCCGGGACCTGCCGTACGGCGATCCCGGGAACAGGTTTGCGACCGTCGGACACCTCACGGACATCCGACGGTCTGGGGGTTCAGGCGACCATGGTGAAGACCTTGTCCTTTCCCTCGAAGGTGTGTCCGCCGAGGTTTTCGGAGGTGACCTTGAGGGTGTTCCCGGCCATGTCCTTGAAGGTCATGCCGTAGAACGTGTTGCTTCCTGTCCTGAACATGGTGTTGTGGAACTCCACGGTCTCGAGGGCGGAACAACCCCTTATGGCGTTCGTCCCGATGTAGCAGACGTCTTCGCCGAAGGTTATGCTCTTCAGCTTGGCGTAACTGTAGAACGCATAGTCCCCGACGGACCCGACACTGTCCTTGACGACGATGGAGGTGATCTGGTTCCTGTACTGGTACCAGGGGTACTTGGTACCCGATGTGAGGTTCTCCATCGCATCGTATCCGTCGATGACGAGGGTGCCGGCGGTGAAGTCGACCGTCCACCAGAGGTATCCGAAGACGTCTCCGATGACACACAGCCTGAGCTTTCCGTCCCCGTCCAGGGCGAACGTCCTTCCGGACATGGTGCCTGCGTTCACACCGAACCCGGAACCGTCGAAGCTGACGAAGGGTTTGGAGAACGCCACGGTGCTGATGCGGTCGAGGGATCCGAACTCGACGCGTTCCAGACCGTCGCATCCCTTGAACGCGTATCCTCCGATCTCGTAGATGTTCCTGAGGTCGAGGGTCTTCACGTTGACGAAGTTGTAGAACGCCCTCTCACCGATGGTGTAAACATCGTCGAACACTATCTCCCTCACGGCCTTGTTGAGCTTGCTCCAAGGGGCGCCGGTGGTGCTGGCGAAGTCGGGTATGTCCCCGATCACGTTGAGGACGCCGTCGTAGTAGTGCCATCTGCAGTCCTCGAATCCTCCGTAGACCTCGTGGCAGACGAGGGTCCTCCCGGTGCCGTACACGTCCGCGCCGGCGATGTTGACCGGGCTTATCGTGGAACCGTCGTCCATCCTGAAGGTCAGTCCGCCGAAGGCGTTGGTTCCGACGGATACGAGGGACTCGCTGATGTGCATGTACTCGATGGCGTACTCGCGGTAGAACGCGTACTTCCCGACGCCGGTCACGTTGTCGTCCATGTACACGTAGTACACGAAGGGCAGGCCTCTGAACGAGTTGGCACCGATGACGTCCACGTCGTAGATGTAGACGCTGTCGATGTATTGGGCATAGGGGTACCAGGGCGTGTCGGACGCCGAGGCGAAGTCGGGCAGGGACATGAAACCACCATACACCGTCAGGGTACGTGCGTCCACGTCCACGACCCAGCGGATGTCGTCGTACAGGTATCCGGAATGGGTCTCGTCCACGGCGGGGACGTAGGGGCAGTCGAACCAGCTGTCGGAGGAGATGGTGCTTCCCACGGGATAGTGGTACCATCCGACGGGACGCAGGTGGTTTCCTGCCGCAGGTGCGAAGGGGAAGCCTTCGAAGACCCCTCCCTCGGACATATGGACGTACTTGTCGTCGCCCAGGGCGATGGTGACCCTGTAGGGGGGTTCGCTGACGTAGGGCGTGTATTCGTAGAGGTCCCTGTCCCCGCCGTCGAACTCCTTTCCGCAGAGGTTCTTGGCGGTGGCCTTGAGGGTGTTGCCGGCACCGTCGTGGAAGGTGAACCCGTAGAGGGCGTTGGAACCGACGGTGGCGAATCCCTTTCCGAAGACCATGGTGTTGACGGGACATCCTCTGAACGAGTTCTTGCCGATGCTCTCTACGGTGTCGGACAGGACGACGTCGTAGACGGAGGGGTAGCTGTAGAACGCATAGTCGCAGACGTTCCTCACACCCTCGCCCACATGGACCTCGTTGATGCTTCCCCTGTACTGGTACCAGGGCACCACTGTGGGTCCGGAGTAGGTCCCCATGTAGCCCTCGCCGTCGAACTCGATCCGGTTGTCGTCGATCCTGAGCGTCCAGGAGACGTCACCGGTCGTTCCGACCACGGAGGTCAGACGCAGGGCACCGTCGATGTGCTCGAACTGCCTTCCCCTGAAGCTGTCGGCGTTGATCTTCACCTTGGAGCCGTCCATGGTCATGAAGGTGTTGGTGAAGGCCACCGCGTTGATGTTCTCCACACCGTTACCGACCCTGAGGGTCTGGAGGGCGGTGCAGTTCTTGAAGGAGTACTTCTCGAGCGTGGTGACGTTCTCGCCGATGACGATCTCGGTCGCTTTGGAATATCCGTAGAACGCATAGGTGCTGACGGTCGTCACATCGCCGTCGATGACGATCTTCTCGATGCTGTTCCTGTACTTGTACCAGGGTGTGGAGGAGTTCTTGGCGAACGCGGGCATCGCACCCTCCCCTGTGACCGTGATCGTATTGGTACCTAGGTCCAGCGTCCATTCGATGTTGTCGAGCGTTCCGCTGACGGCGACCGTGGCGTAGAGCACGAGGTCCCTCTCGACGGTCCTGTGCTCGGACCAGGCTATGAGGCGTCCCTCGTCGAGGAAATATCCCTTGACGGGGCGGGGGCTCTCCAGGACGGATCCGGGAAGGACATCGGTGTCGTAGACGGTCCCGTCGTCGTAGACGATGGTGACGTGGCACGGGTCGACCTTTTCGAACACGGCCTTGAACACGGTGTCCGCATAGACGCGGGCGGTGCCTCTGAGCCCTTCCCATCCGACGAACATGTACCATTTTCCGTCCACAGGTCCCTTGACGGGGGCGATAAGGGGTGCGGAGACCTCGTCCCCGTATCCGACCTCCTTGGTCATGAGGAAACCGTCGATGTCGAAGGTCACGGTGACCGAGGAGGGGTGGACCCTTACGAACCCGTAGGGATAGTCGAAGGTCTCGAAGCTCTGTCCGGCGAATTCTCCGGCACTGGGGGACAGGGGGCTCATACGTTCGTCGAAGAAGGTCTCGTCGAACGCGTCCGGGGCGATGTAGGCCATCGTCGAGGGGAACTCCACCCGTTCGGTGACGAGGTAGCCTCCGAACGCCTGGGAACCTATGGAGGTGATACCCTCGGATATACGCAAGGTATTCACAGAACAGTACGCCCAAGGGGTGTTCCAGTCCTCGTATCCGGGTATGGCGCCGGTACCCTCGAACGAGAGGTCGTAACCGATGCACCTCCAGGTGATGTCCCCGATCCTTCCGTTGGACGCGTAGAGGTCGGGGTAGGTGCCCATGTAGGAGTACCCGGCCATCAGGGACATCTCGGTGTACGGGGACACGGTCCTTCCGAGGATGTTGTCGTGGAAGACGTTACCTCCGAACGCGTCGTCGCCCACCTCGACCGGTCCGGAGGGCATTCTGACGTTTCCGAGCTCGGTGTTGGAGAACGCACGGTCGCCGATGGTCTTCAGACCCGGGCCCATGTAGACCGATTCCACGCCGGAGTTGTAGAACGCCATCATACCTATCTCCTCCACGTTCACGAGATTGGCGATGACGAGGTGCTTGGAGGCGACGGCGGCACGTTCGCATATCTTGGTGACGGTCGACGGTATGACGAGTACCATCTCCGACTTCCCCACAGGGTATTTCACCAGGGTCTTCTCGTCCTTGTCCAGAAGACTGCCGTAATAGGCCGTGAAGTCCTTGTTACTGGGAGATACCTCGAACTTCTCGATCCTGGGGCATTCGCCGATGAAGCTGCTGTCGACCGTGCTCAAGGTGGAAGGCAGGTACACGGACCTGAGGTTGCCCATGCCGTAGACCATGTAGAATCCGATCCCGGTGACCCCCTCTCCGAACTCCACCTTCTTGATATCGTTCCTGAACGGGTACCAGGGCTGGTCGGCGAACCTGACGGTGTCGCCTGCGTCGAGGACGCCCTTTCCTTCGATCGAAAGGGTGCTGCCGTTGAACGATACGAGGAACTCCATGTACCTGGCGTTGGATGCCTTCAGGTACCCGTCGGCGCGGTCGAAGCGGAGACCTCTGAGGTCGTTGTGGTTCTGGGACAGGATCTTTCCGTTCCAGTCCCTGAACTCCAGGTCCATGAACGCCTGGTCGGATACGGAGTACAGTTCCAAGGGGAGCTCGACATGGGACAGGGAGGGGCATTCCGCGAAGGAGTACGCCCTGATGCTGACAGAGGCCCCGTCGGCGATGGATACCGTACGCAGGGAGGAGCAGTTCCTGAACGCCCCGTTGTCGATGAGCTCCAGGGAGCCGGGAAGGTACACGTGCTGCAGGTTCTTCGCTCCGTACACCGAATACGGGTCCACGGTGACGAGCCCCCCGGGGGCGGTGTAGGTGGTGGACATCTTGCCCGAGGGGTAGCAGACGAGACGGGTCATGTCGTAGGAGTACAGGATCCCGTCGACCGCCTTGTACGACCTGTTGTCGGAGTGTACCTTGAACCCCGTGACGGAGGATGCGTAGAACGCGAAGTCTTCGATGTCGGTGACGTTCTGGGGGATCGTCACCTCGACGAGACGGGTCCTGGTGAACGCATAGCTTCCGATGGCGACGAGGGTGGAGGGCAGATCCATCGTGGTGAAAGCGGTGTTGTAGAACGCGTATTCGCCGATCGCCGTGACATTTCCCCTCAACGTGATGCTGGAAAGGGCGGGACAGTCGATGAATGCGTTGTCGGGGATCACGGTGACCCCGGACCCCACGACGGCCTTCGAAAGGTGGAGGCAGTAGCCGAAGACGTCCTTCCCGAGGGACCTTACGGTATCGGGTACGACGACGCTTTCCAACGAACGGCAGTCGTAGAACGCCTCTTCCCCTATGGAGGCCACTGTGCTTCCGATGTCCACGGACGATACGGAGGGGTATCCGTAGAACGCACGGTATCCTATATCGGGGATGCCTTCGCATATCCTGACGGACCTCACCTCGTCTTTGGAGATGCCCATGACGTTCTTTTCGTCTATCACGGACCTTCCCGCGAAGGAGACGTTGCCGTAGGGGTCCATGACGAAGAACACGCCGCTCTGACAGTAGCCGTAGGCGGACTGTTCCATGGCGTATATCGGTACATAGTCGGTGTTCCCGGAACTGTACGCGGCCACCTTGAGGAAGTACACCCGGCCTTCGACGACCTCTTCGGCCACGCCGAAGTTGCGTATGTAGTTCTCACTGAGGATATCGTCGTTTTCGGCCAATCTGACCATGTCCCCGTCGTACAGGGCCGCCTTGGAGTCCACCGGTCCGCTGGAGAACACCATGAGCCTTCCGGTGAAGGGGGCGATATACCTGAGGGTTATGTCGTAGCGGGTGGATGTGGGGCAGACCGACATGCCGTCGACGAGGTCGATGTAGGACACGTTCTCCCTGAACGCACCGTTGTTCAGTATGAACATACGTCCCTTGAAGTCCGATGTGGATTTACAGGCGGTCCCGTCCGCTTTGTAGAATGTCTTGTCGAGACCGGTGGTGGACATGAACGTCAGTCCTGCGGGGAACGAGACCTTCTTCAGCGAGGAGCATTCTGCGAACGCCCAGGCATTGACCTCGGCGACCCCTGCGGGGATGTTCAGGTTGACGATGTTGTTGCATCCTGCGAAGGCGTACATGCCGATGGAGGTCACACCTTCGGGTACGGCGACATCGGTGGCGGTGCATCCCGCGCAGTACGCTTTGAGGACACCGTCCACGATGAGCATGGTCTTGTCCGCGTTGAAGTAGTCGGACATGCCGATGAAGGAGACCAGGGCGGGGTCGGAATGGAAGACCCCGTTACCGAGCTCCGGTTCACCGTAGAACACCACGCGGTCCAATTTGGCACATCTGGAGAACGCATAGCCTCCGATACTTTCGATACTCCCATGGAGGGATACAGATGTGAGGGAGGAGCAGTACTGGAACGCATAGCCCCCGATGACCCTGATGTAGGGCATGGTGACGCTGGAGAGGTTCTTGCATCCGTAGAATGCCGAGTCCCCGATCTTGACAAGGTCCCTCGTCATGATGACGAGGGCCTTTATGTCGGAGCCTCTGAACATATTGTCCGGGATGGCCGTCACTCCGTCGTTGACATACACGCTGACCGCCTTGGTGGTACAGTCCTTCCATGAGGAATAGTACTTGGCGGTGGTGTTCTTCGCACCGAGGGTCATCTTTCCGTCCGAATCGATGGTCCAGTCCAGACCGTCGTTGTTCCCTCTGCCCACGATGGTGGCGGCGTCGGAGTCATCGGATTCCATAAGGACCGTGACCGCGGTGATGGCCACCATGACGGCGAGGACCGAGCAGACGAGTGCCCAGGGTATTCTTCTTGTGGCGGATTCTCCGCCGGTACATGTTCCTATGAACATGGTAACGCATCGGGACGGGAATTTATAGGCTCTTCGGGATTGGGGCGGAATATGGTTCCAGACCCTTCCAGGCATCGGATTGCATATTACAGACAGTTGGATGAATAGTATTATATCTCCTGGAAACGTGAAAGCGATCATGTTCTTCATCTGTCCGAGATGCGGTGCGGGCGTCCGTCCCTTCGATGATTATTGTTACCGTTGCGGATACGATGTGGGCTCCGCCAGGGACCTGTTGGACGGGGTTTTCGAAGGAACCGTCGGATGGGGGATCTTCGCTACCTTGATCGCAGTCCTTTCGTTTGCCGGAGTACATATCTTGGCCTTGGACCTTCTTTTCATGCCTATGGACAATCCTTGGATCCAGCTGATGAGCGCGGTGTCTGCGTTGGTCGCCGCAGCGATGGTACGCAAGAAAAGGATGAGGGCTCTGGCAAGCCTGTTGTTGCTCGCGTCCGGAATTATGACCGCGGGGATCCTGCCGTTCATGGCGGGGATGATCTGCGCCGTCGTGTTGTTCCTTGACGAAAGGGTGACCATGTTCTGACGACCATAAATGCACTCTTTCTGAGAAAAAGAAAACAGGGGGATCCCGGGGACGGTACGGTGTCCGCCCCCTTCGGGACCTTCAGTTTATGATGTACTTTTCACCGTTGGAGGTCTCTTCCTCGGTGCTGAAGTCGACCTTGCGGTCCCTCAGCAACTTGAGGATCACCTTTCCGTGGACGGCCATTCCGACGTCTTTGTCGTGCGACTGCACGGAGACCTCGTTGCCTTTGCGGGTGTGGGTGCTGTACGCCCCGACATATGTCTCGTTGGCAACGTGCATTCCGTAGACCCTGCCTTCGGAGTCGAAGAGGGGGCCTCCGTCCTGTCCGTTGAGGCCGGGAGTGGCGGTCTCCAGGTACATGAGGTCGTATCCGTCCTTGGACTTGCCTTTGATGATGTTCCTGCTGTGGACGGTGTCGTCGGTGAACATCGGAAGAGGGAGGTTGGTGATACGGAAGGCCCTTTTACCGAGGTCGAACTCCGTGTTGGCGGTGAACAGGGGGAATCCCATACGGCAGAGGGTGGTTCCGGGTTTGAGGGCGTCCATGTCGCCGAACACGGGGACGGTGCCGATGAACTCCTCCTTCACGTTGTCGAGCTTCATGACGGCGATGTCGAGCTGGCGGTTGACGAACACGTTGGCGAGCCTGGCCCCGTCGACACCGAACCAGAAAGAGTGGTTGGTGATCCATTTGGGATCTCCTTTCGCATGGGGCTCCTGGATGACATACTCGTCGGTGGTGTTGCCTTTGGTCATCTCGATGGTCTTCCCGTCCCCGGACTTGTTACCGAGTCCTTTGAGGCTTTTCTGGTCCGCCTGGTATTTCATGAAGGAATCGAAGAAGTGTCCTGCGGTGATCGCGTAGCCTTCGCGGTTTATAAAGAAATATGTACCGACCTCGGACTTCACGGTCCCGTCGACGGTACGTGTGGATATGATGAGCGGTTTTGTGTATTTGAACGCCTTTTCGAAGGCTTTCGAGAACATGCCCCGTGTATCGGTGTAGGACTAATTATCCTTTGTCGGAGACCGTTATACACACACCGCGTTCTGTAAGGACATCCACCAACGATCTCACATGCACTCCGAGACCCAGATGGACGAACGGGGACATTATCAGATCGTCGTCCGGGGAGAACGGGAACTTAAGGCCCATGTTCAGAGACTGGTTCTCTGTGGTCATGCCGCAGACCATCCCTTCCGTATCGAACACGGGACCTCCCGAATGTCCTTTGATGCTCGGCGTGGAGCCCTCGATATACAGCATACGGTGTTCCAACCTGGACGACCCCCTGTCCACAGTACGGGTGAGGATGCCGTCCAGGGGCAGGAGGTTGTATCTCGCCTCCCCTATGTCGAACGTCCTGGACGCGGTGTCGAAGGATGGTGATACCTCGGAGAACGGGAAACCCGTACGGCAGATGCTCATCCCTGACCTCAGTGTGTCGGCCTGACGGAACACGGGCAGGACGGTGAGGTCCTCGGGGCGGACGCCGTCGATCTTCATGACCGCCAGGTCGAGCTGTCTGTCCAGGTAGAGGGACGACAGCGACACCCCGTTGATGCCGAAGAAGAAGGAGATGTCCGTTATCCAGGAGGGGTCTTTCGGTATCGAAGGGTTCTCCTCGCATTCCTTGATCTTGGCCCTGTCGTTCAGGTATCTGGAATGGCTGTCGAATATGTGGGCCGCGGTCACGGCGTAACCCTCGTTGTTGACGAAAAAGTACGTGCCAGTCTCAGACCCTACGGTGCCGTCGACGGTACGTGTGAGCACGGTCAGCGGTCTGGTGAACTTGGAAATCCTTTCGCACGCGAGGGTGAACATAGGGTAGGCGATAGGTCTGTCGTACTAATGGTTTGGGGGAGTCGGCCAATGAACGCAGAGGATGTTCCTCGCTTTCCGAGACCGTGTTCGGAGAAGGGTTGTCAATCCTCGGTTCCAACGTCCTTGCCGGATACCTCTTTACCACAGAGGGAAAGATCTTGGAGATCGACGTTGCGAGCATGGTCGGTATTCCCACCTTTTACAAGCCAAACTCTTTCATCACATCGGCAAGGGGTTTCGTTACGGGGTTTTTGACAAATGCCGCATACGCTTCGTCGGCCAATTGGGCATCCAATTCATCCTCCGATCTTTCAAGATCCAGTTCGTTTAAGGATCCGTCCCTGTCCGTTGCATGTTCCTGTCGTCTCTTTGCGTTGAACCGGTCTCCGATCTCGGTGCTGTGTTCCGTATGAGGCTGCATGGAATAGGTTCTCCTTTCGATGTCGAATATGGGCTCAGGGATCATCGTTCGATGAGGGTGTCCGTGGGGTGCAGTACGGTCATTCCTCCAGGTATTGTTTATCCAATCTGGTCAGGCGGTACCTGTTGTTTTTTGTCTGGTTCGATCAAGGACAATCTTTCCAGTTCATCAAGTTTGATGCGACTGATTCCTATACAGTCCTTCTTGTAGATCTTACTCGATTTGACCTGTTCCAACAGTTGAACATAGGTGTAGAAGTGATTGTCTTCAAAGGTGGGATCGACTTTTTCCGGTTCTTCCATCCATCGATCAGTGATTTGAACAGTCCCATTTTCGTCCCGGTCTCTATTGACCCAGGGATATTTAATACTATAGAACTATAGTCAGTTTGATATGGGGATTCCGACCTCCCCTATGTCCGATCAGTGGAAGAACCGTCCCATCTTCTTTACAGGGGCTTCTTCACGCAGATAGTCCACTTTGCGTGCGTCCAATACCTGGCGTATGGTCCCGCCGTGCACGCCCATTCCGATGTTCATGAACTGGTTCCCTACCTCGAATCCCAGGGGGATGTGCTCTGTACGGGACTGCATGGCGTATATTCTGCCTGCGGTGTCGAATATCGGGCCGCCCGACTGTCCCCTCATACCGGGGGTCGTCGTCTCCACGTA
>JAKSHW010000037.1 GCA_024399195.1 archaeon
ATGTTCATGATCCTCACACGAACGAGTTTGACCACATCGTATCCGAAATATTCGCACATACGGCGGATCTGCCTGTTGAGTCCCTGTTTGAGGATCACCTTGATGGTGAAATCGTCGATGGGGGTCACCTTGCATCTGCGGGTGACGACGTTCTCATCGATAGGGACACCCTCTGACATCCTCTTGACGAACTCCTTGGTGACGGGTTTGTCGACGGTCACGATGTACTCCTTCTCATGACCGTATCTGGAACGCATGATCTTATTGGCCAGGTCTCCGTCGTTTGTGAGAAGGAGCAGACCTTCGGAATCCTTGTCCAGACGTCCGATGGTGAATATGCGGCGGGGATAGTTGATGAAATCGATGACGTTGTCCTTGTCGGAACGGTCTGCGGTACAGGTAAGTCCACGGGGTTTGTTGAACACCAGGATTACTGTACCCCCATCGTCCTTGCTGATGGCCTTACCGTCCACTTTGACGACATCTCCGGGAACGATCCTGTCACCGAGGACGCCGAGACGTCCGTTTACAGATACACGTCCCTCCTCGATCATACGGTCGGCAGCCCTACGGGACGCCACACCTGCCTCTGCAATGAACTTGTTCAAACGGACTCCGTCGTCAACCATGGGCCGACATAAGGGCTCCTGTTATATGTCTACTTGGGACGCTGTGTGAAAAACACCCCCGGACGTATCAGTACTAACTGTACCGTTCCCCGATTAAATAAAGACACAGACCATGGTCAGGCATGGAAGAGAACCCCTGCAGGACAGTGCTGATGAGACTATACCCGAACGAGGACCAGAAGAACGCCATCGACCGTTCCCTGATGAAGACCTGTTACATGTACAACGCCCTGGTATACGTGTGCAGGCATCTGGACGAGGTACCCGAAAGACATGAACTGTACGAGTTCTGCATGGAACTCCGCAGGAAGAACCAGTGGTTGTCGGAAATACCAGTGCAGGTGGCACAGGACACCGTCGACAGGGTGTCCGGTTCCATCCGTACCCTGGAGGAAAAGTATGCCGCGGAAAGTCCATCACACAGGCTCTACTTCAAAAAACCGTTCAGATACAACTCGATCACATACCCCTCGCCGGGATCGTTCTCCTTCATGGACACCGAAGGCTACGGACCCTCGGGACATACCATATACCTCGAACTTCCAGGTATGGGTCTGATCGAAGCATGTTCCAAATACAAGGTGAACGGACATCCCGGAACATGCTGTGTCTCGAGGAAACGCGAAGACGGAAGAAAGACCTATTATGCGTTTATCTGCCGAACCGACAGTAACCGTTTAACCATGAACGGAGATGGGGGTTGCATGGGATTATTCGGCAAGAAGAAAGGACCTGTATTGAAGGAGATGGCCACCAAGATCCATTGGGACGTGGAAGACCCGTTCATAATGGCGTCGCACCACTTCGATCAGTATCCCAAGGGCAACGAGATACAGGCACCGCCTTATGCCGAGATCAAGAGAAGAAGCCTCGGACAGGACTACCAGAAGCTGCTGGGGTACCGCATGTACTGCGGAAAGGTCACCCCCGGTTTCCCGCTCCACGCCCATTGGGGATACGAGACCGTCACCGTGGCGTCCATCGGGTACGTCGACCACTACGATTCCATGGGCAACCAAGGAAGGTACGGGTACGGTGACATGCAATGGGTCTCCGCGAGCTCGAAGTACCAGCACTGCGAGATGTACCCCCTTGCATACACCGAGAACGAGAATCCCACCAGGATCACCCAGATCCACATCAACCTCCCGTTGGATGACAAAAACAAGGAAAACCATGTGAAGACCGTCTGGTTCGACGAGATCCCCAGGTTCGAAGAGAACGGATGCACGGTCCATCTCATCTGCGGAAGGTACAAGGGACGTGAGAACCTGCCGCCCAACCCCCGGTCATGGGCATCGGCGGAAGAACACCATGTCAGGATCCTCAAACTGGAGATGTCCCCGGGATCGAAGATCACCCTGGAACCTTCCGGATCGGTCAACAGGAACATCTACGTGACCGAGACCCGTGCAATGGTCGCCGGTACCGTGTACCAACCCGACACCAGACTGAAGGTGGACCCCACGGTCCCCATCGACATCGAGATGGGCGAGGAGGGAAGCGAGGTGTGGGTCCTCGAGGGAGACCCCATAAACGAGAAGCAGAGCCGCTACGGCCCCATCGCCCTCGGGAACGACAAGGAGGTACGTACCGCACTGCAGGAGGTACGCAGGATGGAGAGGGAGGACTGGGGATGGACCTACATCAACCAGAAACAGCCTCTCGGCACCAAGAGGTTCTTCGAGGACGGCGAAGGGAACAGGCAGGACCCTGCCACGAACCCGGGAGAACATACGATGCCCGCACCCCTTCCCCCGAAAGTGGATGAGAAACCCGCACCCGAAGGGAAGAAGGCGGAACCCAGAAAACCCGAAAAGACCATTAACGACGACGATGATGATTGGACCTGGTAAACATGGTCAGCAAAGTACATGCGGCACACATCCTCGTCAAAAGGCAGGATGACGCCAAGAAGATCAAAGAGCAGGTGGACGCAGGTCAGAACTTCGGAGAGCTTGCAAAGAAGTTCTCCACCTGTCCTTCCAAGAAGAAGGGCGGAGACCTCGGATGGTTCGAGCGCGGACAGATGGTCAAACCCTTCGAGGACGCCTGTTTCAACGGCAAGACCGGTGACGTCTCCCTCGTCAGGACCGAGTTCGGCTGGCACGTCATCAAGGTCCTTGAACAGAAGTAAACACGTTACCAGTGCCGATGTGCCCGGAAAAGTGCATCGGCACGCCGATTACAAAACAATAACGTCCACAGGACGATAATTGATATACTTCCAAGGGCATCCAACATACATGGAGGCACCTAGAAGGGATTGTGCGATAGATGCGGTGATGTCCATCATCGAAGGAAGATGGAAGACCGTCATAATCTGCAAACTTGCACATGCACCCGAACCCATGAGATACAATCAGCTCATGAACGAGATCGAAGGTATCTCCCCGCGCATTTTCACCATCCAGTTGAAAGAACTGGAAAAAGACGGTATAATCAACCGTGAGATAGTGTCCGTCAACCCCAAGAAAGTGGTATATTCCCTTTCGGACAAAGGGAGGTCGTTGTTGCCGATCCTTGTGGAGCTGGCACAGTGGGGCCTGGACAACCTCTTCTCCCATATGGTGACCCTCGACAAGGAAATGTTGGTCCCCAAGGAAGAAGAAGTCGTCTCCTGAACCTCACATCAGGGTCTCGAGGAACCTCTTGGCATCCTCGCTACCGCCTGCAACTGCGGTCTCGAACCATTTCCTGGCCTCTTCCACCGATTTCTCGGTGCCGATCCCGTCCCTGTACATCACACCGACGTTGCACTGGGCATCGGTATATCCCTTTTCAGCGGACATCCTGAACCATTTGAACGCCTCTTCGTAAGACTGTTCGACGCCTTTACCCTCGAGGTACATGTAACCGAGACCGTTCTGTGCGAAAGGATGCTCCAGCCCTGCGGCGGCCCTGAACCATTTCACGGCCTCGTCGTCGGACTGCTCCACACCGTAGCCCTCGAGATAGAACGAACCGAGGTTGTACTGTGCGTTCGCGTCCCCCTGTTCGGCGGCCTGGCGGTACCACATGACCGCGTTCTCCAGGGACTGTTCAACACCTTTTCCGTAGAGGTACATGTAACCGAGGTTGGACTGGGCCTCGGAATACCCTTGTATCGCGGAAAGCTTGTACCAGAACGCTGCCTGTTCGTCGGACTGCTCCACACCGGTACCGGAGAAATACATGGTACCGAGGGCGTTCTGGGCCTTGGCGTTCCCTTTGTCGGCGGACTCCTGGTACCATTTCAGAGCTTTTTCATAGGACTGGGTCACCCCTCTTCCGTGCTTGTACATCCATCCGAGGTTCACCTGGGCGTCCGTGTTGCCCTTCCTGGCGGACTGTTTGAACCACTTGACGGCCTCCTCGTCGGACTGGGCGATCTCTATACCCCAGAAATACAGCTCACCGAGCTCGTTCTGGGCCTTGGCGTCCCCGTTCTCGGCATTGAACATGGTCTTTCCGATGTATTCGTTGTCCTGAATGACCTGCATGTCCCCGATGATTCCGTCCGCCGTATAAAACGGATACGAAGGACAGACATATCACGAAATGTAAAGACACTCTGCCAGGGCCTGCGGATAAACTATATTATACATTCAAGATACGGAACAACGTGAAAATACCGTCAGCGATCGCCGCGATTACAATGACCGTCGTGTTTCTTACATCATCGATGGCCGTATGCGACCTGTCCGATGGGGACTACGACTACGACGACTACCTGGCGCAGGCCAGCGACATCGCCGTATCCCCGTCCAGGTCCAGTGTGATGATGAAGGCCGGAGACACCACTACCATATTCCTCGACGTCCAGAACACCTTGGAACGTACGTTGGTCGTGTACGTGGAGTGTGCCGTCGAGTTCGACGACCTCGCGGTCACGTTCCCCAAGGACGACGGCCGTCTCGTCGTGGAGGGGAAGGAGGTTGAAGGATGTCCCGTCACCCTGACCGCCAGCAAGTTCTCCAACACGTACAACCACTCGTTGAAGTTCAAGATAACCTTGAACGATCCCAAAAGGGGTTCCTCCATCGAAGCGGAGTCCAACGACATCATAAACGTGTACATCGACCCCCTAACATACGGTGACAACTACTACAACAAGTTCTTCGGGCTGTTGGACAACAACTTCGACGGCCCACTGGGCCATTCGTGGTTCCCGGCACTGGTGACGATAATGCTGTTCTCATCGCTGGCCTACCTTGTGGGCTTCGTCATCTACCCGTACATCGAATCGAAGAGGGAGGCACGTAGGAAATGAAGTTCGACATAGGGAAAGGTATCGCGTCCGTAGTGTTCCTGGCGGGCGTCGTGATCGCATCACGTATATTCGGTCTGGACCCTCTCCAGCTGTACTACTTCGACAGTGCGATATACGTCCTGTACACAGTGACCCTGCTGGTCATAGCCCTGACCGCTTACAAGTTCTGTCTCGTCAAACTGCTCGGATGGCTGGACAACTCCACCGATGACGGGTCCACATCGTCGGTCTATCCGATCCTGCTGATGTTCGGCAACATGGCCATAATCCTCCTGGGCCTGTATCTAACTCTCAACCACTTCGGAGTGGACCTGCTCGTCATCGTCACCAGTTTGGGTATCGTGGGATTGGCCATCTCCTTCGGTGCACAGTCCACCCTGCAGCAGTTCTTCAGCGGAATAGGCATGATCCTCACCCGTTCCGTCAAGACCGGCGACGTCGTACGCGTCGAAGGCAACGACCAGAGGCTCATCGTGAAGTCCATCGGGGTCATGGCGACCCGTTTCAAGAGCATGGAGAACGAGGAGGACGTCACCATCCCCAACAGCAATCTCTCCACCGCCCTGATAAACAACCTTACCGGTGAGTCCCCCCACTACTGTATCAACGTGTTCATGGACTACAAGGTGGACGTCGTGGACCTTGACAGGGCCTACCAGGTCCTCGAGGAGGCCACCAGAACCGTCCCCAAGGTGGTCGTCGACGGAAGCCTGCCCATGCCCCATGTACACCTGATCAGCTACGAGCAGGGCATAGTGAAGGCCAAACTGATGGCATATATCGAGAACTACGCCGAACACGACGAGATCTACAACCAGGTGATACTCACGATCACCAGGGCCCTCAAGAAAGAAGGTCTCCTGCCTACCGGAGGTATCAACATATTCACGGAGGCGAGGGAATGAACTACATGTCCCGCACATTGGCGTCTATAATCGTCGCCATAGCGATGGTGTCCGTCGCGATTGTATCCGACGCCCTCATCGAGCCCCCTCACGAGCCCAGCCACACCACAGGCCTCGACGGTGTATGGCACCAGACCCTGAACAAAGGATACTACAACGGTTCGAGATACGATACCGTGACCGAGAACAGCGACTTGGTCCTCCACCTCGACGGAGAATACGTGTTCGGTAAACACAGGGGATACGACTTCGTGGGAATGTACTGCGGTACGTTCATCATATGGAGCTACGATACCGAGACAGGTAACTTCTACGTACAGGCGAACACCTACGACGACTGCATCGTGGTGAACGAGGTCTTCAACGGTAACGGACTTATCGACAAGACCACCGTCACCAGCAGCCTGTACACAAAGACAGGCCATGTACCTAAATGGTTCGAATACTGGGACATCCCCCTCGACAGCGGGGTATGGGACCTCTACTCCGGAAGATCGGTAAACGAGATAAACGACGTCAAACTGGACGGGACCCATTTCTACATGCTGGAGAACTACGGATCGGTCTTCAAGGCCGAGATGGAGCAGATCTCGAGCTATCTCGCACCCGATCCCGACAGCGAAGGCGACACCATCGAGATAAAGAAGATCACCACCCGCCCGTTGACAGGTGTCCTGGTGGAACTGTCCGAAGGATGCGTCCGTGCCGTCCTGACCGAGAACGAAGGCAGACTGTGGTACCTCCACTACAACAACGATGTGCTCTCGCTGAGGACCGTCATGATGTCCCAGCTGCAGGAGTTCAACAACAAGGCGGTGTACGTGGAAAGGGTGTACATGCCGAAATACCAGTCGTTCAATCCCGACATCCCCTCGGTCCCGTTCGAGAAGGGGGACAGGATGGAGGTCTCTCTCGGCAGGTCGGTGTTTTTCGACGGAACCGTCGTAACGCATGAGATCAAGGCGGTATTCGAAATAAGCAACGTGTACGGTTCCGGGTTCATAGCCAACGGCCATGACGAGAGCTACGGGAACATACAGTTCATAGCGTTCATGGAAAGGTCGAAAGTGAACCCCGAATACCTGTGGATGCACGGAATGTTCTATCTGAAAGACTATGTCGACCCCGAATCGGAAAGACAGCACCCGAACAAGTTCAACGGTTTCGGGATCTACAGTCCGCAGGAACAGACCGTGAGATTCGGAACGTACGATACGACGGAACTGGAAAACCAGTATCTGGAACTGATAACGTTCAAACTGATACCTAACGAAAAATGAAACCCCTCAGGTCACATACCCCCGGAAAGTGTTTTTCCTGTCCGGGGAGACCTGTTTTCCGTGCCCTGCATCGTCCTTCCGCACCATCCCTATATATGGATGCCGCCTCTCACCCCCGTGAACGGAACCGATATGACACATCGCCTCAGGATCCCCGATATGGTGAAGGGGATCGCCATCATCGGAGTGGTATTGACGCATCTGTACCTTACGCCGGTCACAGGCGGGGAGGCCTCGTCCGAGACCCCGACCGTACCGTTGGAACTGGTCTACCTCACGCTCATAACGTTCTTCGTCATATCGGGATACTTCTACAGACCCCGCGGTTTCATGTACAATATGAAGAGACGCATCGTCCAACTGGCGACCGTCATGGTGGTCTGTACCCTCGTCCTTCCGATACCGATGTACGCCTATCTATGCACCTTGGGATACCGGATGGACTTCGTATCGGGATATATGCGTTGTCTCATCGCCCTGATCGGGAACTACGTGGTCCTGACCCCTATGCATGCCCCCCATGCGTACGACCCCCTTGTCTTCGACACGACCGTCGGATACTACTTCATCAACCTCATGGTGTTCTCGTTCGCGGTGTTCTATGCCGTGGCCGAACGTGCCCTTGCAGACCGCAGGACCATGGCCGTCACCGTCACGGCATGTGTCCTCGCGACCGTCGCCGTATGCGAGGTCTCGCCCATACACCTCCCTTTCCAGATCGAGCTCGTCCCCATATCCGTGGCGTTCATGCTGTTCGGAGCGTATCTAGGCCGGAAAAGGTTCCTGGAATCCCTTGAGCTCAGAGGCCTCAGGGACCGGAGGTTCTGGGCGATCCTCCTGGTATCGCTTGCGGTGGCCCTTGTGACGGTGACGGTGTTCCCCGTGGGGAGAGGGTTCCATTACGCCTACTTCGGGGAGTACGGCGGATGGTCGGCCATCCCGTATTTCGTCGCAGGATGTTCTACAAGCATCATGGTCTTCGCATTGTCACTGATCCTCTCCAAGATGCCGGGTCTGTCGGATATCGTATCATTCCTGGGGACCCACACCCTGGCGATACTGCTGTTGCACACTTTCATAGGGAAATTGCTGGGATTCGCACTGAGCGACACCGTAGGTATCAACGGATGTCCCGTACTTTCGGTCCCCGAGGCGTTGTTCGTCATACCGCTAACATTGGCGGTCACGGCGATAATAGGCAAATACGCCCCGAAGGTCCATGGAAAACTGAAGAAGCTGGTCTGAAGCAGACCGCACCGTATCCGTCGCAGACCCAGGGTCGGACGGTAAAGAGAGAGAGTCTAATCCAAAAGATATTACTTTATATCCGACAAAAGCGAAAATAGTTATATAGAAATCAGATTAAACAACCATAATATGCCCGAACATAGTATTACTCATGCACGAAGTGTAATGCTACCTGCAGAGAATCATACAATACTGTCGGTTTATGGGCAACCATCGAAGGAATGCAGAGAATGACGACGGACCGCCCCCTGGTATCGGTGATAATCCCCGTGTACAATACCGAAAGGTATTTGGAACAATGCATAAAGAGCATCGTGGACCAGGCCGTCGACGACATCGAGATAATATGCGTCGACGACGGATCGTCCGACGGCTCATTGGAAAAACTGAACGAACTGGGCGACCGTTACGGGAACATCAAGGTCATATCCCAATCCAACAAAGGGGCAGGGGTCGCAAGAAACGTGGGAATCGACCATGCGAAGGGGAGATACTATGCCTTCCTGGATTCCGACGACTATTACAGTCCGGACCATCTGCGGAAACTGGTCCAGGCCATAGAGAAGAACGGTTCGGACATCGCCGTATGCGGATCGTACCTGTACGATGACAGGACGGGGGAGCTTACCTCCGGAAACACATTGAAACTGAAGACCCTGACCGGACTGACGTTCGACCCGAGGTCGATCCCCGACCGTATCTTCAATTTCTGCAGAAGCTGGGCCTGGGACAAACTGTTCGACGCCGACTTCATCAAGGACAACGGACTTAGGTTCCAGGACCTGAGATCGAACAACGACATATTCTTCGTATACTCCGCACTGTGTTCGGCAGGTTCGATAACCGTCGTGAACAGGAAACTGTGCTACCATAGGATAAACACGGGGGACAGCCTGCAGGACAACATATCCTCGTCGTTCGAGAACATATTCCTCTCGAGGGACAAGTTGTACGGATATCTGGTGGAACGGGACATGTTCGGACTGTACGGACAGTCGTTCTACGACGACCTGATCAACAAGATATACTACTATCTGAAAAAGCTCGGCAGGACGGACAGCTACGACGGATATCTGACATACCTCCGTCGGAACGTGTTTCCGAAATACCGGCTTTTCGAATCGAGGTCCGACCAGGTCAAACCGGAAGTATACGACATAGTGAAGGGCATCGCCCTGGGCGAGGACTACGTCCGGATCCAGACGGACGCACAGATAAGGGAGATCTTCTCGAAGATAGACCAGCTGCCCGCCAAGGAAAGGAACGTACTGATGGACCTTTTGGTGGACAGACCGGTCGCAAGGTCGTTGGTGTCCGGAAAGATCGATACGGACATGGATGCGGCCAAGACCCTGTACAGGATATCGGCGATGGTCTCCGACAGGAACCTGAGCGAATATGTCAGGATACTTCTGGAATCCAAGAAAAGAAGCGACCATGAAGAGGCCGTCAGGATAGTCACCGGACATTCCGGACAGAAATGGACCCTGCCGTACCTTGCAAGGATATACAGGAACGGGCTGGGGACCGACAAGGACCTGTCCGTCGCTTCTGGATACTACGAACGTGCGATAGAGAAAGGGCTCACCTGGATCGTCCCGGAATACTGCAAGCTCCTTTGGGAGATGGGCGACGAGACCGCAGTCGGAAGGATTGTGGGGTTGGCATCGGACCATGACCATCCGTTATGCCATGTCTATCTCGGCAGGGCGTACTTCCAGGGAAAGGGTACTGTACAGGACCCTCACCGTGCCAGGTCCGAGTTCGGATCGGCGTATTCGGGAGGCATAACATGGATCCTGCCTGAACTGTTCGATGCTACCGAGAGCGTCGGAGAGACCGACGGTCTGAAGGAACTGATCGCTCCGCTCCAATCGTACGCATCGGAAGGCGATCCCAACTGCATGGTGCGTCTGGCCCGGGCGTACAGGTACGGAACAGGAGTGGAGACCGACCGTCTGCTGTCCAAGGCATACTATGAGGCCGCCATATCCGCAGGAATGGAATGGGTGCATGGAGAGTACGATTCGTTGATGGAGTCCATGGACGGGGAACCCGGTACGGACGACGTTTCCAGATTGTATCTTTTGAAATTGGAGATCGAGGCGAGGAAACAACCGGAGCTCCTCGTCAGAGAGCTGTTCCCCCTTCTGGAGAAAGAGGGCAGCACCGGTTCGATGGCCAGGATCACAGCCCTTGCGACGGAGTATTCCGCCAAAGGGAACAGGGAATGTACGGAATATCTGAAAAGGTCGTCGAAGGGTCGGACCCCTGACTGAAAGGATGTACGGTCTGGTTCCCGATACCGCAGGTGCGATGGCCCGTCAGTCCTTCCCCTGTTCTTCCAACATATACCCGTATGTCGAGTATATGCGGCCGAGCTGACGTTCCGTACCGCTCTTGGACACGTTCACCGCCTTGACGTCCAGGATCCCCGAATAGTACCTTGTGGAGATGTCGGCCTTGGTCCTGAGCCCGATCTTCACGTACTTGATCTCGCTCTTGTCCGATTTATAATAGTACCTGATCTGGTTGAGCCTGTTGGGATAACTGTCCATGTTCAGGGAGTAGACCTCTTTCCCTCCGACCGTGATGTAGTACTCCACAGGTCCTTCCGATACGGGGTCCGTACCGCAGGCGCAGAGGTCGATCTCGACGGTGTAGACCGACTTTCCGTTGAAGAACACAGGAAGGGCCAACCTCACATAGTCCCCTTTGTCAAGGGTGTTCGTGGAAAAACCGAACATGCACGAGGAAAAGGTATTGCTGCAGTACAGACCGTCGTTCCCACGGTTCGATTCCAATTTCCAAGGATGGTTCGTCCCTTTCCTTTCGACAAAATTGTAATTTCCGAGGACGTTCTGGTCCACATAGTCCGAAGCATGGCCGTCGGTATTGGGCAGACCGTAATCCAGCAGTTCGGGCCATAGCCTGTCGACCAACCTGTAGGCCAACCTGTTGCCTTCCTTCAGGACGTCGGGAAGTGCCATGCCGAGCTGGATTATCCTTCTGCAGTTGAACAGCATGAACGTATCGAACGCCGGATCGTTCTGGATCAACGTTCCGCCTATCCATTGGCTAGCCCTGTACTCCATGTAGAACAGTTCCCCGACATCGTAACCGTATACGTTCCGGTAGTCGTTTTTCAGGATGAACGACCCGAACAGTTCCTCGACCTCTTCCCTGCAGGGATAGTTCGCATAACCGCTCCACTGCATGAAACGTTTCTTCTGGGCGTCCATGCTGTCGTTCCTGAAATGGAAATGGGTCTTTCTCGTGAGCTCCACCAGATTGGACATCACGTGGATGTACCCGGGCGGGATCTCTTTCCTGAACGACGCTATCGTCCTGAGCACATGCCTGACATAATGGTTCGTACGGTATCTTTCGAGCTCTTCCGGAGTGGGGTCCTCGTCCAACACCAGTACCTTGTGGTTCAGGGATTCCCTTGCGGACAGCATTCCGGCGAACTCGGCGCTCTTCACCCTGTCCTCCGATTCCGGGCCGACGATACGGCTGTCCCTGAACGTGAAATACAGGATATCGTCCTTGAACTCCCTGGAAGCAGCCAATGATATCCGGGTGTCGTTCCCCCATGTGAGACCCATCGCGACAGGGTACTTTGCGACGATCGCCCTCATCTGTCCGACAAGCATAGGGGCTATGGTATCGACCACGGAATCCAGGTCTGTGCTCGGCGACGGTCCCCTGGGCCAGATCCTCTCTATACGGCCCCGGTCGTCTATGGAATGGTTCGCACTGAGCAGCCTGATACCCTCATAGGGGGACAGGTCCGCGGGAAGGGCCTTGGGCCAAGGCAGACCGTTCTTCAAACAGTGGTCGGTTATCTCCAGGTACTCCTTCCAGATCCTGCACTCCTCGGAATGGAATATCGCCTGGATCAGACCGTAATGGGATGACAGGACGAACCGGGATTCATGATAGAACACCGTACGCAATCCGCAGGCGTCCGATTCGACGGTCATTCCCCCGGGGGTCGAGCATATAATGACGTATCTGCCGTTCAGATGGTCTGTGTATTCACGGAACGCCCCGATGTCCTCCGACAGCAACCTCGCCAATACGTCACAGGTACGTTCCGATTCCAGAGAATACGTGTGCGTGTCCAGACAGATGCCGATTATGGCTACCTCGTATCCGTCGGACCCCGCGATATTGAACTCCTGGTCGTTACAGAACACGGCATAGTCGGAAGAACCGTTGTTGATCACATACTTCTTCCAGGACCTGACCTCTTCGGGTGCTTCCATGGAACCAGGCAGTAACAGAAATCCCCTTTCGTACATGACCATACCTCCGGACCGTGACATGGTTATGCAGACCTATTCCGGACACACCATGCCGTGAGGGGATATCATCATCCCCGATTAATGCTTATTCCGTCATCTCGGGCCGGTCTGTCCACCAAGGCGGCATACTCC
Source organism: archaeon (assembly GCA_024399195.1). Taxonomy (GTDB): domain Archaea; phylum Thermoplasmatota; class Thermoplasmata; order Methanomassiliicoccales; family Methanomethylophilaceae; genus Methanomethylophilus. The sequence goes on from JAKSHW010000037.1 coordinate 12,757, forward strand.
TTCTCGGCCCACGGCAGTCCTTTGTCCATGGCTTTTTTCATCCAATATGCCGCCTTGTCGAGGTCCACGTCCACCCCCTTCCCGTCACGGTAGGCCCTTCCCAGACGGCCCTGGAGCTCTCTCCTGCCGGATTCCGCCAAAGGCCGTGCATATTCCACCGCGGTCTTCAACGAATCGGGGGTGCCGATCTTCCAAAGGATGTCGAAATACTCGACAGGTGCCCTGTAGACCCCTTTGTCCGCATCCCTCTTCATCCAATACGCCGCTTCGTAAAGGTCCTTTCCGACCCCTTTCCCGTCACGGTAGGCCCTTCCCAGACATACCTGCATACCTTTCCTACCGACGTTTGCCATCGGAACGGCGTATTCCACCGCGGTCTTCAACGAATCGGGAGTGCCGATCTTCCAGAGGATGTCGAAATACTCGACAGGTGCCCATATGAGCCCGTTGTCGGCGGCCTTCCTCATCCAGTATGCGGCCTTGTCGAGGTCCACGTCCACCCCCTTCCCGTCACGGTAGGCCCTTCCCAGACGGCCCTGGAGCTCTCTCCTGCCGGATTCCGCCAAAGGCCGTGCATATTCCACAGCGGCCTTCGACGCATCGAGGGTGTCCATCTTCCAAAGAATGTCGAAATACTCGGACATCGCCCAGGACAGCCCCTGGTCGGCGGCCTTCCCCATCCAATATGCGGCCTTGTCGAGGTCCACGTCCACTCCCTTCCCGTCACGGTAGGCCCTTCCCAGACGGGCCTGCATCTCCTTCATTCCGGCCTCGGCCGAAGGACGCAGATACTCCACGATCGTTTTCTGGAATTCGGAAGGATCAGAACCGTCCGTGTGCCTGTCGATATATCTTCTGACGACATAGTCGGCCTCCGACGACGACTCGGGCGTACCTATCTCCTCCAACAGGTCGAGATACTCCTTCACATGGTCCGGACTGCGCTGTACCGCCTGCTCCATCCAGAACCTGGCCGCATCGAGGTCCTTTGCAACAGGTCCGCCCTGTCTGTACATCCTGCCTATCGCGATATGCACATACCCGTATTGGGAATCGTCCGCCACCTTCTCCATGAACCCGGGATCGGAAAGCCCCTGGTCGGACAACGTCCTGACCAACGTCGAAAGGAAAGGCTTGTCCCGGGACGACAGGTACAGTTCCTTCGCCAACCCCAAAGCCATCCTGTTGGGATCATCCAACAGTACGTTCATCAGGCTCTTGGAATAATGCGGGTTCATCCTACAGAGCTCATATCTTCTGCTCTGGTAGAGGTATATGTCGTCGGGGACCTCGATATGGAAATCGACAGCCCCCACACGGGCGGAATACGCACGTTCGAGACTTTTCAGATAATACGACAGCGACACCCGGGAATAGCCGTCTATGATCCTGTACCATTGCATCCTCAGACCGATCCATTCCTTGAACGGGATCTTCTCCCGGTCTGCGTTCAGGTTGTACCTCCCGACGAACCAGATGTCCACATTGGGCAATGCGAAGCCTTTCATCCCGTCCCTGTCTCTTTCAAGCAAGATCACCCCGAGCCGGTAGGGGGCCTTACACTTCCTGCCCAGCCACCTGTTCACATTGGTGATATAGGTCTTCTTTTCATCGATGGAGAATATCGGCAGTACCTTCAACAGGAACACGGTCTCTCCCCGGTCACCGTCGAAGACATGGCCCAGTTTACGGTGCATATGCCCGTGTCTGGAGACGATGTCCCTCTTCTCCTCTTCGTAGATCGTCCGATCTATCCCGTCGGAACCTCCGAAATACCTTTTCGTGTGGTATTTCGTGTTTATCTCCGTGAACTCTATCCCTTTGTCATACCATGTAGGGACATTAGGGTCATCTACCCCGGGAGGAGCGATATCCAGACTTTTCAGGTCCAAGGTCTGTGATTGGTACACCCAGCTCCAAGGATATGCGTCCAACAGACCGAAACAGTCCTGGAGCTTCTGGGAGATCTCACAATCGTATCCCAGGCTTATCAGAGTCCTGTGATTATAGCTGAACTCCACGGTCTCCCCTGCAATCTTCATCTCCATCGACGACACACCCTGCCACCTCTATCTATGGTGGACCGAATTAAAGACTTAACCCTGTGAAAAAACGGAACGTCCTGCGAACCTGCACAGTATATGGACATATACGGACACTGATGGTCGGATATCCCGAACCGGGTTACAACCGGGTCAACGTTATATCCGAACATACTATACACGTCCCAGGTAGTGAATCATGTCCGCCGAATCCGAAGATAATTCTAGAAGGGTCATCGACCAGGGAAAATGTGGAAAAGAGGTACAGTTCACGTATTACTCCGACGGCACCATGGAGATATACGGTTCAGGCGACATGACCGATTACGATTTCGACATCATCGGTGACCGTTTCTACAACGCCACGCCTTGGAAGGTCTACCCTAACGACATAAAACATGTGTCTATCGGGGAGGGGGTCACCTCCATCGGTTCCTGTTCGTTCACCATGTGCAAGTCGTTGGAATCCGTATCGATCCCGGGATCGGTGAAATGGATAGGGTTCCTGGCGTTCTCGGACTGCAGTTCCCTTAAGGAGATCACCATACCCGGTTCGGTAATCGATATCGGGACCAAGGCGTTCTGGGGATGTACAGGTCTTGTAAAAGTAGTCATACCCGACTCTGTCATGAAGATCGGGGAGGCGGCGTTTTTCGCTAACAATCTGGAACGTTTCACCGGAACCTATCCTGGAATAACGGACGATGGGTTCATGCTTCTTTCCCCGGACGGGAAAACGGCCATAGCATGTGCGGAAAGGACGCTGAGGGAAGAGATTGTCATACCCGACAGCGTGAGATCGGTATTGGGGTATGCCTTCTGCCTGTGCAAGAATACCAGATCGGTGAAGTTCCCTCCCGAGATCAGGCATATCGGCGACAAGGCGTTCCTCCATTGCTCCTTGGGCACCGTTAACCTACCGAAAGGAGTCGACATGGGCAAGTCCGTGTTCGATGAGAATGTGGATATCGCATGGGAATGACCGTTTACATTGTTACAAATGGGGATCCACCCCCCATCCTTTACAAAACGTGCAAAAATCCAAATGATAGAAACATTTTAATATAATGACTGTATCCAGAGTTTTGGTCTGACGGCCATAGCGGAGGGGTTCACCCGGTCCCATTTCGAACCCGGTAGTTAAGCCCTCCCGCGTAGATGTCGCGTACTGTGTTGCGCAAGTGCACGGGAAAGCATCCACGCTGTCAACCACTTTTATCAA